>NZ_MVDI01000009.1 GCF_002939305.1 Chroococcidiopsis sp. TS-821
GTGATTGACTCGCAGGGTCGGGTGATTGGCACCTGGGCGGACGTGCTCAACCGCGCCAACTTGGGCATGGAAGTGATGCACGAGCGCAACGCGCACAACTTCCCCCTCGACTTAGCTGCTGGCGACGCTACTCCTGTTGCCCTCACTGCTCCTAGCATTCATGGCTAATTCGACAATCGAATAGTATTAATAAACGAGCGCTCCTTTCTTAAAGGGGCGTTTTTCTTTTTATCCTGTCACAGGACGCCTAGAACAGATAGGATAGTGTATAGAGTGACCAAGGAGAAGGAGGACAACAACGGTTTACGCACGTCCTTTAGCGCGTTTAATTGAACAACTACAGCGCTTGCCTGGAGTTGGTCCTAAAACTGCCCAGCGCTTAGCTTTACATATTTTAAAAAGACCAGAAACTGAGGTAAGAGCTTTAGCACAAGCATTGATTGATGCAAAGCAACAGGTTGGTTTGTGTTCTGTGTGTTTTCATCTGTCGGCTGAACCAGTATGTGAAATTTGTCGGAATACTAACCGCGACAATCATACGATTTGTGTTGTGAGTGACTCCCGCGATGTGATTGCACTAGAAAGAACGCGAGAGTATCGCGGTAAGTACCACGTTTTGGGTGGTGTGATTTCGCCGATGGATGGTATTGGTCCAGAACAGTTGACTATTCAAGCACTCGTACGACGAGTCAGCCAGCAACAACCTAAAGAGGTGATTTTGGCGATTAGTCCTAGCGTAGAAGGAGAGACAACCACTCTCTATTTAGGTCAACTTTTGAAGCCATTTACGCGCGTAACGCGCATTGCTTTTGGTTTACCTGTAGGAGGGGACTTGGAGTACGCAGATGAAGTTACACTTGCTAGAGCACTTGAAGGTAGACGAGAATTAGATTGAAAGTAAAGAGTTTAATGTTGCTGTTGGTGCGATCGCAGCGATCCCGAAATTTTATAGAAACGATCGTATTATTTTTTCGAGGTGCTTCTATATCGTTGTCGCATCTTTTTTGATTATTGACACCAGTCGGTCGCTAAGGTTAGCGACAAAGAAGCTTTTTTAATTTTCATACCTCGTTTAGACATTGTAAGCTTTGTAACCAACAATTTGCAACGTATATCACATTTATCTATCATTTTGCATAAAACGAAACAAACCTACGTAGAAAAACTGATTTCCTCTGCTCTAGAATTGAGGATACTGTAAGTGTCAACACTACTTTAGTGAACACTGATTTAGCTAGAAGAGCTTGTATGATTTTTTCAAAATATTGAGATACACAGCGATGAGCGTTGGCTGTGATTGGGCGAAATTTTAGCTTTTAGGGCAATAATAGCTTTTCAATGTAATGTTTTGAGTGATACAAAGCTTGAGTTAAGTAGTGATTGCCAGGGAGTTTGATCGTTCATTTTTTGCAATTCATGATCTCGCCGTTGTACAAAACAGAAAGTTCTCAGGTGAACCATTTTGATTCAGAACCGCCGAAGATTTTAGTTGTGGACGACCATGCAGCGAGTCGGATGACTGCAGTTGCATTGTTAGCAGTAGAAGGGTACGAGGTTTTAGAAGCGGATAGTGGTGTAGCAGCGCTAGATCTTGTGACACGCAGTCAGCCAGATTTGATCTTACTCGATGTCATGATGCCTGGCATGGATGGGTTTGAAGTGTGCCGTCAACTCAAACAGGACGAACAAACTCGATTGATTCCTGTTATTTTTATCACAGCTTTGAACGATCGGCGATCGCGCATCAGCGGAATTGAAGCCGGAGGAGATGACTTTCTCTCTAAACCTTTCGATCGACTGGAGCTAGCAGCGCGTGTCAAATCGCTAGTACGACAAAAATGCTTAAACGAAGATTTAGATCATGCTGAACAAGTTTTATTTTCGATCGCGCAAGCAATTGAGAGCCGCGATCCTAACACAGGCAATCATTGTGAAAGATTGGTAGAGTTAAGCACAGCTTTTGGTGAATATCTTCAGCTTTCACGCACGCAAATGCGCAATTTGCAGTGGGGAAGCTATCTACACGACATTGGTAAAGTTGGTATTCCTGACGCAGTACTGCTTAAAGCTGGAAAATTAACACCACACGAATGGGAAACAATGCGCCAGCACGTTCTTATTGGGGAAAAAATTTGCTTGCCTTTACGTTCAATGCGCGGCGTAATCCCCATTATTCGCCATCATCACGAACGCTGGGATGGTTCGGGGTATCCTGATGGGTTAGTAGGAGATCGCATTCCGTATCTCGCGCAAGTATTTCAAATTATTGATATTTACGATGCGCTAACGAGCGAGCGTCCCTATAAACGTGCTTTGTCGAGCAGAGAAGCATTGGAAGTGATTGCTGAAGAAACTGCAAAGGGATGGCGCAATCCTACACTTGTCAAACAGTTTATGGAATTTATTCAATCGCGTGACGAACAGTAGCGATCGCTTTTGCGGCACTTGGAGCAATTAGCTGATATTATTAACCCGACGAAAGCTTGATAGCTGATTATGGTAGCGGTAGCAATTTTAGCAGCAGGACGCGGTACGCGGATGAAATCCTCTTTACCTAAGGTGTTACATCCTTTAGGAGGAAGGTCGATCGTTGAGCAGGTTCTCCAAAGTTTACATAAAATTTCACCAACGCGGTGTCTGGTGATTGTTGGTTATCAGGCAGAGCAAGTCAAAGCATCGCTTACTAAGGTAGCATCTAAGCTGACGATTCCCTTAGAGTTTGTCGAGCAAACTGAGCAATTAGGAACAGGTCACGCGATTCAACAAGTTGTACCGTATTTAGAGAACTTTACGGATGATTTACTCGTACTTAATGGCGACGTTCCCTTATTACGACCAGAAACGCTGCAAAATCTGCTGCAAACGCACAAAAAACATCAAAATGCTGCAACAATTTTGACTGCGCAGTTACCCAACCCCCAAGGCTATGGACGCGTATTTTGTGACGAACGTCATATTGTCCAGCAAATTGTGGAAGACCGCGATTGTTCGCCAGCACAGAAACAAAACTGTCGCATTAATGCTGGAGTTTATTGCTTTCGCTGGAAAGACCTAGCTGAAGTCTTACCGCGATTGCAACCGAATAATAACCAAAAAGAATACTATTTGACCGATACTGTCAGTTTCTTAGAGCCTGTCATGGCAGTTGACGTTGAAGATTACCAAGAAATTTTGGGAATTAATGACCGACAGCAACTTGCGGCTGCTTATAGTATATTGCAAGAACGAATCAAGTCAAAGTGGATGGCTGCGGGTGTCACGCTGGTCGATCCTGCGAGCATTACAATTGACGATACGGTAGAAATTCAACCTGATGTGATTATCGAACCGCAAACGCATCTGCGCGGACAGACGGTGATTCAATCAGGATGTCGGATTGGACCTGGTAGTTTGGTCGAAAACAGCCGTCTAGATGAGAATGTGAGCGTGCTGTATTCGGTTGTAACTGATAGTAGCGTTGCCGCAAATACGCGAATTGGTCCTTATGCGCATTTACGCGGTCATGCGGTTGTAGGTGCGGGGTGTAAGATTGGAAATTTTGTTGAGTTGAAAAACAGTCAACTCGGCGATCGCACGAATGTGGCGCATTTATCGTATCTTGGAGATGCTACGCTCGGAACGCAAGTTAACGTAGGTGCGGGGACGATAACTGCCAATTATGACGGCGTCCAAAAGCATCCGACAAAGATCGGCGATCGCTCTAAAACAGGTGCAAACAGTGTTTTAGTTGCACCAATAACAATTGGTAACGATGTCAACATCGCAGCAGGTTCAGCCGTCACAGAAGATGCTCCTGATGATTGTTTAGTAATTGGTCGAGCGCGTCAAGTGATTAAACCAGGTTGGCGGTTAAAAAACAGGGATCGGGGATCAAAGGTTGGAGGTCAGGAAGAAAAGTAGAATGCCTCTCGTTTAAAGTAGTAGTGAAGCTATATGCTGTCGATTTGGGATGGAAGAACTACTAGAGCTTCGGAAACTACTGCAGCAAGGCAAGGTTGATGAAGCTTTGCTGTTGGTGGACGAGTTGGAAGACATCAGCCTGAGTGACAAAATTAATAAAATTGATAGCTATGGCGTGATATTACTCGTTCATCTGATCAAACAGCAGGCAGAAAAACGCTCAACCCGCTCTTGGGAGATTTCTATTGAAAATGCGTCGCGAGAACTCAAAAAACTCAATAAACGCCGCAAAGCGGGTGGTTGTTATTTATCGTCAGCGCAACTACGTGAAATTCTCCAAGAGGGGTATCAAATGGCACTCAAACGAGCCTCTGTTGAAGCCTTTGAAGGGCGTTTTGAGGCTGAGGAATTGGAAAGTATGGTTGATAAGCAAATGATTTTGGCGCAGGCGATCGCTTTAGTTCAGCAGTAGCTTGTCAGTTCGCCCGTCCATTCCAGTGTATCGCCCACTTGCTCGCCAGTATGATAGGCAGCAAGTAGCACTTCACTCGTTTTTCCCCAAGCGATCGCGCCAGTTGCATCAATGGCAATTGCGCCTAAATCGCGTTTGCGATTATATGCTTCGGTAAACGAACGTTGCATCGCTTCCGGTAAAGCTAAACCATCGGTGACGCGGACAACAATTCGCGCCGCTAAACATTCGTCAATAATGTCTTCACCTATTCCCGTACAACTCACTGCTGCGTCGGCTGTGGCATAATTACCAGCAGGCATTGCAGAATCACTTACGCGCCCGATCCGCTCAAAACCTTTACCGCCCGTCGAAGTACCAACCGCTAAGTGTCCTTGCGTATCGAGGGCGACAACGCCGATTGTACCGCGTCTAGCATTACTCGATTCGACTAATTCTTTTTCGGCAACGACCCCCGCCATTTTTTTCTCAAAATTATCTTGTCTCTCCTGAAGCCACTCTTGCAACCGCAACTCCGTCAAAGCATCGTAACTAGGAATTTGCAATTCGCGTAATAATTCGGCTGCACCATAGTCAGATAGCACGCGATCTGCGGAATTTTGTAAATTTTGCGCCAAATCAATTGGGTGCTGTACCCGCGAGACGTTAATCACGCCACTAAAGCGCTGGTAAACACCATCCATGAGCGACGCACTCATGCGAATTTGACCGTCAGATTGCAGCACCGAACCTGTACCAGCATTAAAGCGCGGATCGTCTTCTAGTAGTTGACAGCCACGAACAACAGCCTCCATAGCTGGTGCACCTGCAAGTAATAGTGCATAGACCTCCTCGATAACTGAGTAGAGCGATCGCCGAATAATTTCTACTCCGCCTTTACTTTTCAGGGAACTACCCGCCCCGCCATGAATAATTAACTTTGGTTGCACTCGTCATCCTATAGTTCTAGATTTGTGATTTTAGATTTTAGATTATCTATAAAAAGGATTTAGTAATGTATGGTGAATAATGCTCAAATTTTGTCGCTATGAAGTTTGGTAATTGGTCATGGGTAATGAGCTTTTAATATCTCTTGCCTATTACCCTGTGTTACCACATTAATCTACATTTGAGCGCCGCCGCCGACAGCGTTCAGAGCAATACTTTACATCATCCCAACAATCTGCCCATTTTTTCCGCCAAGTAAAGGGACGCTGACAAACAGGACAAATTTTGGTAGGTAAATCTGATTTAGCGCGAGTTCGTGCCATGTTGAATAATTAAGACATTGCTAATGTAATTTTAAGAAAAATTACGAGAACGAAGTTATGGTAGAAACCGCCTTAGCTGGAGTACGGATAGTTTTAGTCGAACCAGCAGGGGCTTTAAATGTTGGGGCGATCGCGCGTGTCATGAAAAATTCAGCGCTAGAACATCTTGTCTTAGTGAATCCGCAGTGCGATCCGCTATCTAAGGAAGCGCAGCAAATGGCGGTTCACGCTGTAGATATTTTAGAAAATGCAGTTCAAGTCGCAACGTTACCAGAAGCCCTAGTAGACTGTACGCGCGCGATCGCAACCACCGCCCGCGATCGCGACATACCAATTACCCTCGAACATCCACGTACAGCACTACCATGGTTAATCGAGCAACAAAACACTGCTCTTATTTTTGGCCCAGAATATCGCGGCTTGAGTAACGAAGAATTAAAATACGCACAACGCTTTGTCCGCATTCCGACAAGCGATCGCTATCCATCGCTCAATCTTGCTACCTCTGTTGCAATTTGTGCCTATGAGTTGTTTCAGCGTGCAACGCAGTCAACACCAACCGCTTTACCGAGCGATTCTGATGCTGCTTCATTGGATATGTTAGAGGGCTATTATCAACAATTAGAGCGAGTGTTACTCGACATTGGTTATCTTTACCCGCACACTGCTGCAAGTCGAATGCAAAAGTTTCGCCAAGTGTTCAACCGTACGCAACTGACGGCATCTGAAGTTGCTATGTTGCGAGGAGTTTTATCACAAATACAATGGGCATTGCAGCAGAAAACCCAAGAAAAAAGCTAAATTTACGCTTTTATCAGTACAAATGAACTATTTCGCATTATTTTAAGCTGTAATTGATCGCCATTTATTCACAGATTGGTATAAACTAAGTTGCCAACGCCACATATCTAGGGTGCTTGAGGAGTTAGACGTGAAACAACTGTCTGCTACAGAGTTAAAGGTATCAAAAACCCCAGTTTCCGAGGGTAAAACTACAGTACGACGGGAAAATCACTTCTCGGATAGCAGCCAGCAAAAAGTCTTCAATAAAAGGAGTCAATCCACTTCAGGCTCAGCATCAACAGCCCATGGGAAAGCACGCAAAATTGTTGACTTACCTTTGAGTCCGCAAATCGCGAATCAAAATGCTAGGGCACGCCAGCCCAATTACAGAAATGGAAATACTCCTCAAAATGCGGGACGCCGACCGTCAATACAGATACCTCTATCTCAAGAAACGAGTGAGAAGCAACGCATTATTGAGCGCACGGTGATAGCACCGCGCCCGCTACGCGAAAAACGCCGCAGTCACGGTCTTCGTAACTTGACAAAACCGTTGCTATATGCATCAAGGATAGTGATTTTAGGTGTGGGAGTCGCCGCGATCGCCGGAACTGTATTGTCAGCATTAGATCCTACCAATCGCATCAAAGCTGAAGATCCGCAATCTTCGGTAGCACAAGAGGAAGTGAAAGAAGTTGCATTTGTTCCAGGCTCGGCGTTGCAGATGACGCAAGAAATGAGTTCGTTAAAAACAACGGTAGAACAGTTAGCAGCGAAACAAAAAAATCTTCTTCCAGGCGTCTTTTTCCTAGATTTAGACACGGGAGCGTACTTAGAAATTAATGGAAACTCAACTTTTGCTTCGGCAAGCACGATCAAAGTGCCCATACTAGTTGCTTTTTTCCAAGATGTCGATGCGGGTAAGATTCGCTTGGATGAACGGCTGACGCTAAAAAAAGAGTTAGTGGGCGGTGGTTCGGGAGATATGCAATACAAGCCCTTGGGAACGCAATTCACCGCGCTAGAAACAGCCACCAAGATGATTACAATCAGCGATAATACCGCAACGAATCTACTCATTGAGCGTATGGGTGGCGCTGCTGCATTAAATCAACGATTTCTGAGTTGGGGATTGCCAGCAACACAAATTCGGAACCTACTCCCAGATTTAGAAGGAACAAATACAACAAGCCCCAGAGATTTAGCACATTTAATGGCGTTAGTCGATGATGGCAAGTTGATGTCCCTGCGATCGCGCGATCGCTTGTTAGATATCATGCGACGCACAGTAACTAATACTTTACTACCACGCGGTTTAGGTGAAGGTGCCAGAATTGCGCATAAAACAGGTGATATCGGCTCTTTAGTTGGTGATGTGGGCTTAGTGGATATGCCGAATGGCAAGCGTTATATCGCAGTCGCAATGGTAAAACGTCCGCATAATGACGGTCGCGCTCAAGAACTCATTCGGCAAATTTCGCGTGCTGCTTATCAAGAATTAAGTAAACCAAACGTCGATCAAATCTTGCGGACAACACCTTTTGTAACAACAACTACTGTCCCAGTGGAAAACCCAGCAGCTACAAACGAATCTTCTGCAGCAACGACTGATGGCAATCAGCCATCTCCTACTTCTCAATAGACCAAACTATTTCGCAACAAAAACCTGCTAGAAAACGTCACGGGAACGCCTATTCCATCTAAAATTGCTTCTCCACTATATTTTTTGTCGCGCATGAATGTGAAGATGAGGTTCAGTGGTATTTCCTGAATTTCCTACCTGGGCGATCGATTGATTTACGCTAACTATCTCTCCTTGATTGACAGTAAGACTTCCCCTCATCAAATGAGCAACTACTATTTCAACGCGATCGCAGGCGATTAAAACATAGTTTCCCGCGGGATGTTGTCGATCTGTTTCTGGTAGAACTAAGTCAGGAAAACTATTGACAGCACCTATAGACAGTGTCTTGAATCGCATATTTTGTTAGTTCTCTGGGGTAAAGTCCATTGGCTCTAGTACCAAAGCTATTAAGTTTTACAATGTCCAATGCATATTGTTGAGCGCGATCTGTATTGTGGTGATTGACGAGCGAGCTATTTCCACCATGAGCTACATAATATGTTCCATTTTTTAGTGGAAAAGCAAGTTCAACAGGGTGGTTATGAAACGAAAAGCCTTGCAAAGCGAAAAAATTGAGATTGGCAAATAATATTATTGCAAAATAGTTAATATCTAAAGACAATAAATTTTTATAATTTTTTGTTGCCAAAAAGGGTAATTGTTGCACTTTATTATTATATGAATTAATTACTGCTATGACAAAATGAATGATAAGAATAAACCTTAAGTAGTAACTCAACCAATCTTCCTATGAGGAAAATGTAAAAAATGTAGAGTGTATCAACTAATTATTGAGTAACCAATCAACTTTGCTCTTTGCTTCACCTCTCCATAACCAAGAGAGAAAAATAGCAGGAAGAAGGAGATGGGTAATAAACAGCAATCCTATTTCAAGTAGCATATTCTACTAATTCATAATTCGTAATTTGTAGTTTGTAGTTAACAATTTTTGGAGCGCCGCTCTGTTATCAGAAATTATAGAAATATTATTACTTAAACAGCAATTGTGTAATTTAGTTATGCAGGTAAGAGAATATTGCTTAAAATAAAGGAGTAATAGATGTCAAATAAGTTAAAAATTGCTTACCTACTTTCGCTCATTATTGCAATTTTGACATTTGTTGCCGCTACAGGTGGGCTTGTTATTCAAAATTTATATCGAGACAATTTGTTTGTGACGGCTGGATGGTTCGGAAATGACTTAGTGACATTGTTTGTAGGATTGCCTACTTTAGTCATAGCTCTAATGCTATCGGCACGCGGTTCACAGCGATCGCAACTTGTGTGGTTAGGAATGGTGAACTACACGCTTTATAACTTCGCGTTTTATCTGTTTGGTGCAGCTTACAATCGCTTTTTTCTAATTTATGTAGCGTTATTTACGTTGTCTATTTTTGCGTTGATTTTTGGGCTAGTGGGGCTTGACGTCAAGGAAATTAGTCAGAAATTTCAAACTAAAACACCTGTAAAGTCGATCGGTACGTATATGCTGTTTGTCGCGATCGCGCTCGGTGGGTTTTGGATTTTGCAATCGTTGAATTTTGTATTAACTGGGCAAGTTCCCGAAATCATCATTACCGTAGATGGCTACACCAACATTATTGCGGCTTTAGATTTATCGATGGTGGTGTCGGTGTTTGCCTTAGGTGGAATATGGCTATGGCAGCGTCTTCCTTGGGGATATGTGTTGGGAGTTATAGCAAACGTTAAGGGTGCTGTTTATACGCTCGCATTAACTGCTGCTACAATATCTGCCACACAAGCTGGTGTTGGAGAGGCGACATTAGTTCCTGTGTGGGGCTTTTTGTCACTGGGTAGCCTAATATCAAGCTTGGTTTTACTCAAGTTTTATGCTCATAGCTGATGACTTAAGATTAACGACCTGCTATACGGCTTGAGTTGTTGGCTAGAACGTAGCTGTAAGGCGATATAAGGGGCGAGTCTGAGACTTTGATGCAGTCACAATAATCTTTACCTCTTGACCTTGAAGTCAGCTATAAGGTTTACACTGAAGTCAACACTTGAGGAGAACTTTAAGATGACGAAGCGTTTAGTTGAGGTTTTCACAGCAGGTTGCCCATTATGTGATGAAACTGTCAGCTTGGTAAGAGAGTTGGCGCGTGACAATTGTGAGATTCAGGTATGGGATTTGCGTGAAGGATGTGCAACTAATGAATGCCGTGAGAAAGCAAGTCAATACGGAATTCATCGCGTTCCGGCAGTCGTAGTTAATGGCAAGCTAGCAGAATGTTGTCAAAATCAACAGCCGATTTCTCGTGAAGCACTATTGACCGCTGGCATTGGGCAAAACTAAAGCAAGAGCGCAGGAGAGACAAATCTCTCCTGTTATTGAGTATTAATGTGACTATGAACAAAGGTTTATTGATCGGTGAGTTAAGTCGGCGATTGCATCTCTCTACCCAGACTATCCGGTATTACGAGCGGTTAGGACTGCTTAACCCACCCAAACGGACTGAATCGCAGTATCGCGTTTACGGAACAGATGACGAGGAACGACTGCGCTTCATTCAAAAAGCTAAACAGTTTGGGCTATCGCTGGATGAAATCAAACAATTGATCGAGATTAGGACGAGCGGGACACCTCCCTGTTCAGCTCTCAAACGTATGGTAAAGCAACATCTCGATGAACTAGCTCGGCGTATTTGTGATATGCTGGCATTTCGCCAAGAATTAGCTAGCCGATACGAGGCAATAGAATCTTTGCTTACTGATGCCTACGATACCACAACTGAAACTTCTTATGGTGGGAAAATTTGTGGATTAATTGAGCAATCAAGCGAGACAATTAGCACCGAAGGACGATCGTGCAACCTAAAACAGCCTTACTGCTTTTACTCAAATATCAGAATTAGTGGTTAAACAAACAATTGAGAAGTTGGTTATGTAACAGCGTAGTATAACAAGTTGATGAAGCGGACGGCTAGAAGATCTTGGTAGGGGTGCTAAGGTCGCTTGCTGCCGCTTATCTTAGTCGTTGTGGTGTATCAACATTATCTAAAACAAGCCACGTATACTGCAGCAATGACTCTAACCCTTGGCGAGTTGCAGCAGAAATGAGAAAAGGTTTGTTACCATGACGCTGTGCCAGTTCCTGGGCGATCGCGGTTACAGTATCTTCATCAACGGCGTCAATTTTATTCAATGCTAAGATTTGCGGGCGGTCGGGTAATCCGCGTCCGTAGGCGTGTAATTCTTGCTGAATTGTTTGATAGTCACTAATAGGATCTGCAGTGGTAATGTCTACTAAATGCAATAGCAAACGAGTACGCTCGATATGACGCAAGAAATCATGTCCTAACCCTGCGCCTTGATGCGCGCCAGCGATTAAACCAGGAATATCGGCAAACACTGTACCATCACCTGTTGGTTTACGGACGACCCCTAGATTAGGGACAAGAGTTGTAAAAGGATAATCAGCGACTTTAGGACGGGCGGCGGAAAGCGCAGAAATGAGCGTTGATTTACCTGCGTTGGGAAGTCCAATAATTCCGACTTCAGCTAATAGTTTTAACTCAAGACGTAGCAAGCGCTTTTCTCCTGGTAAGCCAGGAAGGGCATATTCTGGGGCGCGATTGCGGTTACTTAAGAAATGTTTATTGCCCAATCCGCCTTTACCACCAACGGCGACGCATAGCATTTGTCCTGGTACGACTAAATCGCCTAGAAGTTCATTTGTTTGGGCATCGTAAACAACTGTACCGCAGGGAACTTCGATTATGCGATCGCTACCTGCAGCACCTGTACGATTGTTTGGTCCGCCGCGCGCGCCATTTTCCGCTTGAAAACGGTGCGCATACTTAAAGTCGAGTAGCGTTTGTAAATTTTCTACTGCCACTAAAATGACTGAACCACCACGTCCGCCATTTCCGCCAGAGGGTCCTCCAGCTGGCACGTATTTTTCGCGGCGGAAGGCTACAATTCCATCACCTCCTGAACCTGCTTCAACTTCAATTTCTGCTTGGTCGATAAATTGCATAGTTTTTAGGAAAGGGTAATAGGTAATTGTTGAGAATATTTTTATCAATGACCAATTACCAGTGTTAATGATTAACAATATTCGCTGATATCTTCGTGACACTCATCAGCAAGATAGGACAATGCGCGGAAGCGCAATCCGACAAGCTGCTCGTAAAGTGGGTTAAGCTTGCACAGTGGGGGAATGTGAACTATCTTCTTGCCAAATAGCGTAACGTCGCGCTCAAATGGACACTGCGGCGGAATCATTTTGCACAAAAAGCGGGCAACTTTGGGGTCATGAATGTCGAGTCCATCAAGCCACTCGCGTACAGGATGCAACACGTCAATCTGCGGTTCCTCGTCAGTGGAGGACGTGGCGGATACAGAATCTAATTCTTCGGTAGGAAGATCGCACAACGTTTGGCGCAACGATATGAGTGCTGTCTCCTGTAATCCCAGGGCTTGACAGAATTGGTGTAAAAGTCTGTCTTCGACCGAGGAGTATGTTCCATCAGCGATCGCAACCATCACCGCCGTTCGTAAAAAGTTTTCTGCTGCAACGGAATCGTCTTTGAGAACACTTGCTAGCTCTTCTGGGCTGATTTTGTCAAAGGACTCTAACTTTGTATCAATAGTAAGTTCTTGCGTTAAAGCTGTAATAATGTCTTGCTCTTGAGGATCGAAGTCACCATCTGCCCAAGCAACAGAGAGTAATCCTCGCAACCAAGCGACGACTTGTTCGTTAGTATAAGGAGATTTGACAACGCTTGTCATAGTAACAATACTTAAAAATAATTTTCCGAAACTATACTAGCGCTGATAGTAACCTTGCTGGCTGTAAACTAGAAAACCGAGTTACCGATCGCAGGCATAAATTTGTGACGCTACCAGAGTTTGGCTTATTTCTCATTTCGATCCTAGCGAGCGTGGCTGGGCAATGGCTACTCAAAGCAGGAGCATTAAAGTTAGGTAGAGTGGATGCGAGTAATGTTGTTAGCCACGTGTTAGGTATGATTGCGATTCCAGAATTACTTGCTGGATTAACGTGTTATGCCGTGGGCGCGATTGTTTATATTTTGGTGCTAACGCGAGTTAAACTCAGCGTTGCTGGTCCTGCGGTGGCGTTAGTTTACGTCTTTTCCTTACTGATTGGATACTTTATCTTTCGCGAACCAATTCCTATTAGTCGATTAGTTGGGCTGGGATTAATCATTTGTGGCGTCATTCTCGTGATTTGGAAAAGTTAGAGATAGCGTGCGAGAACTTCAGCAGTAGCTTGTCCTGTTTTCGCCCAACTGAAATTATTTGCCCTTGCACGACTTTGCTGGGAAAGGCGCGATCGCAATCCTGATTCAGTTGCAACAGCTTGCATGGCGGCGGCAATTTCTGCACTATTGTAAGGATCGACTAATAGCGCGGCGTCTCCTGCAACTTCAGGTAAGGAGGAAAGGTTGGAGGTAATCACAGGAGTTCCACACGCCATCGCTTCTAATACAGGTAATCCAAATCCTTCCCATAAGCTAGGAAACACGAGGGCGATCGCTTGATTGATAATTGTCGGTAAATCTTGATATTTCACGTAGTCGAGAATTTTGACGCGATCGCTGATATCAAGTTCGGCTGCAACTTTTTGTAATGCAGGCGTGTAACGCGGATCGAATGGTCCTGCTAGCCATAGTTCGTAGTCGCGTGATAATGCAGCAAAAGCAGCGATGACCCGATGCAGATTTTTGTAAGGATCGTGGCGTCCAATGTAGAGGAAATAGTTACTTGTCGGTAGATCGAGAAAGCGAAAATGCTCAGCGTCGTGCGCTAATAAAATTGACGTAATTTTATCTGGATTGATGTTGTAAAAGTGCGTGAGATCTTTTGCAGTGGCGGTGGAGATGCAAAGAATGTGTTCAGCTTGCGCTAACACTTGGGGGACGTAGTAGCGAAAGTAAAACGTTAGCGGCGAACGTGAGGGAAAGTGCAAGGGAATTAAGTCGTTGACATTGACGATGTAACGACAATTTGTCTGTAGCGGGGCTTCGGGTACAGGGGAAAACAAAAGACGCGATCGCAGTTTTTTATATATTTTGGGAATTTGCAGTTGCGTCCACAATAAACGACGAAAATGACCCAAGCTGCCATAATCGGGTGTGAGATTCGGTGGAACTAAGTAGTAGTCAGCGTCTAAGGCTTTTGGACGCGCCTCTGAGGAAATCAGTAGCGTGGGTTGCAGTGGCTGTAAATGTGGAAATAAGTTAGCCGCGTAGGTTGTGATTCCTGTTGGTTTTTGGGCAAGAAACGAAAGGTTAACTAATAATGAATTTTGCAAAACGATAGCAAGTGTTTTAAATAAAGTAATGTTCCATATATTTTACCAAAGGCTACTTGAGGTTTCACCAGCATGAGAATAACAGCATATAAAATTAAGCGCATCAAACGGAAAAAGAATATAAAAAGATTTGCATATTTTTCTAAGGTGATGAGATAACTATATGTACTATATTTAATTTTATTGAATATATTTTGACTTGTAATTGAAGACGGTTGATGAATAACTCGAAATAGTTTTGTGACTGCAACAATATGTCCCTGTTGAGCGTATCTTTGGCAAAAATCGAAGTCTTCGTAATAAAGAAAATAGATTGGATCGAACTGCGGACATTCGCTAAAATTATTACAGTTAAGAATCAAACTACAGCCAGAAACCCAATCACATTGAACATATGCTGCATCTGAACTACTTAAAATATCTTGCGTTGAAATAGTACCAGTAGCGCGACGAAAACAACCACCAGCAAACCAAATGTCGTTGTTGGGCGTGTAAATAATTGTGCCGAGTATTGAAACTTCTGGATAAGTTGCAAAAAAACAATTCACTTTTTTCTGAATGTTTTCTATAAAATAAGCATCAGGATTAATAATCCAAATAATTGCATTTTGATTCTGAGAGTAAATCCATTGCAATCCTAGGTTACAAGCTTTTCCAAAACCAATATTTTCTCCTGGTTCGAGGATAGTAATATCTTGGGATTGGAGAGAACGAATAGCAAGATCGTCAACTGAATTATTAACAATTACTACTTTACTAAGTGTATGGAAATTATTGTGAATTGACGCAATTAACTTCGTTATGAGCGATGTCGAATAATAATTAACAGTTAAAAAATAAATCACGCTAGTTCAATTTGACAGTCATCACCAATTAGGAATCGCAGGGCTTTAGGGCGTCTTGCTGCTACTGTTAATTGCGCGCGCTGTCCAATGACACTATCAATAATCCGTTGGTGAATGCGGTCAATTTTTGCCCCTTGTAAAACAACACTGTGTTCGATATCTGTTTCAATAATTGTTGCTTGGTCGGCAATACTACTGTAAGGACCAATAAAACAGTTTTCTAAATAGCAGTCGCTACCAATGACGACAGGACCGCGGATTGTACAGTTAATGACTTTGGAACCAGAACCAATTTGCACGCGCCCAATAATTTGACTGTGTGAATCGACTTCACCAAAATTAGAAGTTTTCAGGTAGGTATCGAGAATCAAGCGATTTGCTTCTAAGAGATCGTCTTTTTTTCCTGTGTCTAACCACCAACCTTCGAGTTGACAAGCTGAGACTTGTTTTTGTCGATCGATTAAACATTGAATGGCGTCGGTTATTTCTAATTCTCCTCTAGCAGAAGGTTGAATACACGCGATCGCCTCGTGAATCGCGGGCGAGAAGAAGTAAACGCCAACTAGCGCCAGGTTGGAAGGGGGAACTTGTGGTTTTTCGATTAACTCTAAAACACGTCCGCATTCATCAACTTTGGCAACACCAAAAGCAGTGGGATTCGACACGGGACGCAATAAGATTAACGCATCGTGTTGTTTTTGGGTAAATTGCTGGAGAAAGTAACTTAAATCTCCTTGTTGAATTAAGTTATCACCCAGATACATAATGAAAGGGTCGTCTTTCAAAAAAGGCTGGGCAATTTGAACTGCATGAGCCAAACCAGCAGGCTTATCTTGCAGAATATACGTGATATTGGCACCAAAGCGATCGCCGGTTCCGGTTTTATTTTTGACCTCGCGTCCTGTTTCTGGACTGATAATAATTCCAATATCAGTAATTCCAGCGGCAACAATTTCTTCGATACCGTACCACAGAATTGGTTTATTGGCGACGGGTACGAGTTGTTTGGCGCCAGTGTAAGTCAGAGGACGCAAGCGAGTCCCTTTACCGCCGGAGAGAATCAGCGCTTTCATAAGTATTAGTATAAAGTTCTGCCAGCATTTTCCTAAGTCCTTGTCGCCAGTGCGACGATGGAGTTCCCAAAACTTTGGTTATTTTCCCACACGCGAGAACGGAATACGCAGGTCTTTGTGCCAAAGTCGGATATTCAGGAGTTGTAATCGGAATCACCCGCTGAATTTTGAGAGGAAAGCTTAATTGTTGTGCTTCTTCAAAAATGGCAACGGCAAAATCGTACCAGCTAGCAACACCACTGTTGGTATAGTGATAAATTCCCGTTGGAATTGGGATGATTTCGAGTAATTGCGCGATCGCGCGAGTTATATCGCCTGTCCATGTTGGGCTTCCGATTTGATCGGCGACGACACGAATTTCTTCGCGATCTGCACCAAGTCGCAGCATCGTCTTGACAAAGTTATTACCGTGACTACCGTACACCCAAGCTGTCCGCAGAATAATGTAGCGATCGCAGTTATCTTGAACTGCTTGTTCGCCAGCGAGTTTCGATTGTCCATAAGCGCCTAACGGGTTTGTCGCATCGGTTTCTTGGTATGGATGACTTTGACGACCATCGAATACGTAATCTGTGGAAATATGAATTAGGTGCGCATTTAATTGTTGTGCTTCTGCGGCTAAAATACCAGGGGCGATCGCATTAATCGCGGTTGCGACTTCCGGCTCTGTTTCGGCTTTGTCTACCGCTGTGTATGCTGCGGCGTTGATGATGATTTGCGGGTGAACTTTATGAATAATCTGACGCAGGCTATCAGGTTGAGTTAAGTCAATTGTTGGACGTCCCACCGCAGTGACATCTGCTAGAGGTGCAAGGTAGCGTTGTAGTTCTTGACCTAATTGACCTGTGTTACCAATCAGTAAAATTGACGGTGTCATGCAGTTAATTTACAACAGTCTGGCAATGCGGATATCATAGCGGATTGTGTAGAGATGTTATACCACGTCCGCCTCAATATCAATCGCTTGGCAAATAAATTCGGGGCTCAAAGGCTAAGTCCACCTACGTGGATTCACACAAAAGCATTGATCTTACTGACCTAAACTCTTTGATGACATCATCAAGCAAAAACTTCAGCTTTGTGAAAAAGTTGACCTGCTTGGTCTTTCGGTGAAAGGATAGGTGGGGTAGAAATAGACCAATCAATGGCAATATCTGGGTCATTCCACAGAATACAGCGTTCGTGTTGTGGTGCGTAGTAGTCAGTCGTTTTGTAAAGCACTTCAGCAACAGGAGAGAGAACTAGAAAGCCGTGGGCGAAACCTGGAGGAACCCATAACTGACGTTTATTTTCGGCACTCAGGATACAACGAATCCATTGACCAAAAGTAGGAGAACTTTTGCGAATATCTAACGCGACATCCAGAATTTCACCGGCGATCGCGCGGACTAGCTTACCTTGAGGTTGCTGAATTTGGTAATGTAAACCTCGCAAGACGTTTTGTACCGAACGCGAATGGTTATCTTGAACAAAGTGCAGCGAGATTCCTACTTTCTCAGCAAAAACTTTCTCGTTGTAGCTTTCAAAAAAGAAGCCGCGATCGTCGCCAAAGATCCGAGGCTCGATAATTAAAACATCTGGTATCTCAGTCGGCAATATATTCATCTTCTTGCACTGCTTATAAACAAACTAACCCAGCTAAGTACGCCATAGATTCCTGCAATGAGAATAACTATGACATGCATTACAATACCAGCAGTCAGCGTGCGATAAGAATCATATCCCAATAAAGTAAAACCAAATACCCAACCAGCTTCTAGAGTTCCAATGTTGCCTAATGTCCCTACTGGTAGTAGCTGAGTTAAATTAGCCAAACTCGAACCTAAGACGACTTCGGATAAAGACATTGAGAAGCCAAGCGACTGTAAGACCACCCAAAATAAGATAAATATTGTCAACCACAATAAGATTGAGTAGCTAAAAAGTTTTAAGTGCAGTGCAGCGTCGCGATAAATGAGCAACTCTTGATAAAAGTTTTTGATGAGAGTTTTAAGTTTAAACAGTAATCTACCGATTCTTCCAGATGTAGCGATTCCTTGCCAAGCTTGGGCGAGCTGTTGATTTCTTGAAATAAGTAAAGTAAATGAACCTGCAAGTAGGGCGATCGCCAGTAAAACTAAAATTAACAAATTTAGCCAATCGCTAGCTATTCTCCCATTTATTACTGCAAATCCTACACCTGAGGCTACTATAGTTCCTAAGGCTAAAGCATCGTGAATACGCGTTAATAATAGCGATGCTACAGAGCTAATATAAGGATAACTTGAATAACGCTTCAGTAAAATAGGTAAACTTAGTTCGCCAGATCTTACTGGTAAGACATGATTAAGAAACTGATATACGCAAGTAATCTTAAAAATCGGTAAATATGAAGTTTTTGTTTTAATTGAAAGTAGTTCCCAAAAACGTAAGGCTCTTAATGCTTGAGTAATTCCGACTAATAAAAATATTTTTGATATACCTAATATACCTACTTGATACAACGCTGATGAAATATCAGAAGGATTTAAAATACTTCCTAATAAAGCGATTAAGAAGATTGTAAAAACGATACTCCAAGCTTTTTTACTACGGACTAAACGAACAACCATTTTGTTATTTAGTTTGAGCTAAAATCACAGTCCATGGCAACAATGCTTTCACCGATAAAACCTCAAATTTTGATTCTACCAGTTTGATAAAACCTCGACGCGACCAGTGTTGAATATGTCCAGGACTATTACCAAACTCAGCTAAATAAGCACCGCGTAAAAAATTAAGTGTTCTAAATATCGGTTCTCTAGGAACGCTAAGAATACAGTAAGGTGTGGCGACACTTGCAAGCTTTTCTAAACCTATTTCCGGGTGTTCTAAATGTTCTAACACCTCACAGCAGACAACTAGATCAGCTCGGTCGATTTCATGCAGATCGTAGATACTTTTTTTCTCAAAAGATATTCGAGAATAATTAACTCTATTTTTGGCAATCTCGAGGATTTTGTCTGAAATATCAATGCAATGCAATACAGCATTTGTCTGACTCAGTATTTGAGTAACGTGACCTTCACCGCAGCCTACTTCGAGAATATTTTGAGGATTTATTTGGTTGACAAGTTCTGTAATCGCGCGATCGAATTGGTACAGTAGATATCTTCCTACTGGATTTCGCATTTCATACTTATTCGATCCAGTCCCAACAACTATACCGTCTTCAATAAGGGGCAAATAACGATTTTGATTCATGTTCAATATTAATACTAACGAAACAATGGTAGATTTTCATCAAGTACTTCGGCAACTTGTTGTTCCATGCAGTCTGAGTGCGAGTAACGCGTTAATAGTTCTGCTAGTATGCCTAAAGAAATTAATTGAACTGACAAAATCGTAGATAGTATGCCAAAAAATAAAAGTGGTCGATTACCAATAGGACCTAGACCTAGAAACCATAAAAGGACAAGATAAATAAGAATTCCACTGCCTAAAAGCCCAAAGAATAATCCTAATTTACCGAATAAATGTCCTGGTTTATACAAGTAACGAGTAATCACTAGAACGGTTAACAAATCAATCAAACCACGCGAGTAACGCTCCCATCCATATTTAGACTTGCCATGTTGTCTGCTAAAGTGGCAAACGGCGACCTCTCCAACTCGAAAGCCTAAACTATGCGCAAGTACTGGAATGTATCTATGGAGTTCGCCATAGAGTTTAATACAGTCTAAAACTTCCTTACGATAGGCTTTAAAACCACAGTTAAAATCATGGAGCGGAATACCAGCAATTTTGGCAGTGACTTTGTTGTATATTTGTGAAGGTAAAGTTTTTGAAATGGGATCGTTTCGGCGTTGACGCCAGCCTGAAACAAGGTCGAAGCCTTCTTCTAGCTTGTGTAAAAATTTAGGAACTTCAGCCGGGTCGTCTTGGAGATCGGCATCAATTGTAAAAATAATTTTGCCTTTTGCGCGTTTAAACCCAGCAAAAAGCGCAGCGGATTTACCGAAATTGCGCCGGAATTTAATTGCCTTTATTTGTGTGGGATATTGATGAACTAAATCTTTAATATAAAACCATGAATTGTCACTGCTTCCGTCGTCAATGAAAATAATTTCGTATTTATTTAGCCTTTCCTTTGTCATTACTTTTTGAATTTTTTCTGACAAAGTAACAACGGTCGCTTCTTCATTACATACAGGAATTACAAAGCTGATACCAATTGACATATTAATTTAGTTGTTTGAATAGTGTTCATTAAGCTTGTAAGTATGTTGTTGTAGCCCAATCCACTCTTTTTGGTTTGTGCGAGTATAAGCAAATAAGGTTTCATCTTCTGGTGATAAATTGACGTATCCTTTCCACCCAGAAGATGCGTAAGACGTTCCGAAAACTTGAGCAACGTCTGGACGAGGAAACCCTATAAGCGCAAAACCACGTATGATATTGTTTTGATTGAAAATAGCAACGCAGTCAAGATGATTATGGCGATCGCTTACGCCTACCCAGCCTTCTACTCTAGCGACGTTGGGTGTCAGCTTGGTAAGACTATCAAAAAAACCTGGCAATGTGTTTGTTGGTGTTAGAGGCTTGAGTACTGGAGAGCTAAGCTGCTCGCTCCCTATACAAAAACTATTGTTGAAAGTTTGATGAAATGGAACGAAACCGTGTTGTTTGAGCGCAGTCGTTAAGTTGAAAAATTGATCGGGAGCGGGACTAATTATTTGCTGGACAACATCTGCATCAGTAACACCTAGTTGAACTGACAGAGTGACCAACGGTTGTAAGGAAGCTGTGCGTGCAATCATTTGAGCGGCTTCTGTTCCAACTCTGTACATCGACAGGATTAAAACGGTCAATCCTGCGAGTAGGGTTATTCGTAGTTGCCAATAACTTTTATCATTTAGTCGAAAATTTTGCAACCCTGTGACCGCGATCGCTGTCAAACTCAGCCAAAATAAACTAGGTAACGAAGCATAGCGCGATTGCATGGCAGATATAACGCCAAATCCTGAACGACTCATCGCCGCCATCAATGCAGTTCCCAAAGCATATCCTTGTAAAGCTAGCCAGGGTAGCCAAGCAACGCGAACCCACTTTCCTTGCGGTGTTAGCCAATAGCCCATACAGCATATGGCGATCGCGCAACCTACAGCACCGATCGTAAAGGCAGCATAAGTGTTCTGTGTAAAAATTGCACCTAAATACGTTGGAATGTATGCGAGGAGATCGCGAATATTCAACGACACAGGTGGATGATACTCAGGAGTCTTGTAAGTCAGTACGTATGTACCGCCAATCGCGATCGCTGCTGCTAGATACAGTAGCACTATGCGCATTGGTAAACGCATCAGTACGACAGCAGCACACAAAACAGGTAATACAGCAAGCGCAGTACTATAAGTTAATGCACCAAGGGCAGCAAAAAATAAGCCACTGATTGCCCATATTATATTTTGGGAGCGAACAAGTTTTGATAAGCAAAATATCGAGGCAGTAACAAGCAGATTTGCTCCTATCCAAGCAACACCACTGAAGCCTCGCATCCAATTATGTGCAGCTGCGGGTGTAAAGCAAAAGAACGAGATACACAAAAGTAAACCAAAAAATAAACTGCGCGATCGCCGTAAATTCTGTGGTAGCAGCATTGCTAAGAGTATGGCTTGCACGCACGCAAACGAAAAGGTGATGCACGATAAACCGATGTTTGAACCTTTTGTCACCATCATGTTGACGGCGTAAAGGATTGCTGGAATGAAAACTAGGTGTTCATTTGCGCGTACTAACCAGTCGGTAGGATGTGATGAAAAGCCATCGATTGAATAAAAACGACTAATAATATTCCAGTAATCATCAGTGGAAATTTCGCCCGACTGCATAATCCAGTAAAAAATATAGGCAGCAGGTAGCAAAATCACGCTCAAGGCAACGGTGCGAGCAAGTCTACGTTTGTAGGGCATAAAATATATTCCGCGTAGCTGCTGAAAAGATGTATTGTACCTGTTACGCGATCGCCTTTAATAGCTTACTGTGAAATTCAAGTTGAGCTAATTAGAGCTGATTTATAAATCAAATCTTAAAGAAGCTAATCGCTTCAGCATGAGACGCATCAAGGAACTATAAATCATTGCCTCACTTACCTCCGAATACAACTCATAATCCTTGCTCAAGCGTCGGAATCGATTGATCCATCCAAAAGTCCGCTCCACAATCCAGCGCTTCGGCAATGGTTCAAAGGTTGGAGAGATGCGCTCAATCACCTCCACTCGCACCTGCTCTCCACACACCAACCTGACGGTATGGGCAAACTTCTTACCTGAGTACCCCTGGTCTACCCAAACCACCTCTCATTTGGCAAACTTCTCCTTGATTCATCGAGCACTGCAATTGCCCCTAATCGCTCTGAGGCATTCGCTTCACTCACCAGGACTCAAAGCAAGAATCCTTGCGAATCGACGATGATATACCGCTTACGTCCCTTAACCTTTTTGCCACCATCGAAACCGTAGACCTCCCCCTTTTTTCCGTTGTCTTGACCGATTGAGAATCGGCAATCGCAACGGTTGAATGTTCGTCCCTGCCCAGTTGTTTGCGTAACTGCCTACGCACTTGGTCATGCATCTGTTGCCAGACTCCTTTGCGTTGCCACTTTTGAAAGTAGCGGTACACGGTGCTGTAAGGTGGCAGGTCATGGGGCAGCATTTCCCACTGGCATCCCGTTCGTTGAACATAAAAGATGCCATTGAGAATCTCTCTGAAATCGACCTCGACTGGAGGTCCAAACCCTTTGGGTTGAGGCAAAAGCGGTTGCAAGATTGCCCACTTCGCATCACTCAGGTCGCTCGAATAAGGTTTACGTTGAGGGTTTGCAATTTCGGGTAGACCAGTCATCGGTCGGCTAACTATTCATCTGTTCCTAGCCTAAAATTGGCTCAAAGCGATGCTGCACTCTTTTTAGATTCTCTTTATACATCAGCTCTTAATGCTGAGAATATATTGAGTAATAGTAATGCTTATAATTGTTACCGAAGTTACATTACTATTTCAACTTTGCAGTAAAGTTTTGATGACATTTGCATGCCCTCTAAAAATAATACACAAAAATTATCCTTTATTAGCAATAAAAAGCTTCATTTTTAACAGGAGGTTTGTTAAATTTATAGGAATCTTTTTGCTGTTAAAATTTTATGCCAAAAAATTTTATTGTCATTACATCCATAAATCCTCCTACAGAAGCTCTCAAAAAATTTAGCCTCATGCCAGATTGGCAAGTCGTTTTAGTAGCTGATTTGAAAACGCCTAAAGACTGGCAATTAAAGAACGTAAAATTTCTATCAGTAGAAGAGCAAAAGACGCTTCCTTTTACCATTCTTAAATATTTACCTTGGAATCATTACGCGCGCAAAAATATTGGCTATCTTTATGCAATGTTGCAGGGAGCAGAGTTAATTTACGAAACTGATGATGACAATATTCCCTACGATTCATGGCATGATTTTCATCCGGTTCAGCTTCAAGCTCAAGCATATACAAGTTCAAATAAGTTTTTTAATGCATACTCTTCTTTTTGTGAAGCAAATATTTGGCCTAGGGGATTTCCTTTAACAGCAATTCATAGTTTAACAGAAGTGCAAATAGCAAATGACTTTGTATCAGCTCCTGTACAGCAGGGTTTGGCAGACCTCGATCCAGATGTCGATGCCATTTATCGACTCACAATTGGTAAAGAAGTGAAATTTTCTCAACGCAAACCAGTATTTTTAGCACCTGGTACTTATTGCCCTTTCAACTCACAAAATACGCTTTGGTATCCAGATGCTTTTCAATATATGTATCTTCCTGCTTTTGTCTTCAACAGACTTACAGATATCTGGAGAGGTTATATAGCGCAACACTTTTTACATCAGAAGGCCCAGGGAGTATTGTTTTGTAATGCTAGCGTTTACCAAGAACGAAACTATCACAAATTATTGCATGATTTCATCGAGGAAATCGACCTTTATACTAGAACGGAAGAACTGATTACTGTTCTAACTGAATATACCTCTCACTCTCAAGATTTTACTGGCGTAATGCAACATCTACATCAACATCACTTTGTGAAAGACGAAGAAGTTGTGCTATTTGATGCTTGGCTAGAAGATCTAAGATCATTAGGATTAGTTTGATGTAAAAATGAATTACCGATTTGAAACTCCCGCAATAGCATTTTGACTTCCGCAATTCCTGTAGGAATAGAAGCAAAATTCGTATTACCTGCAATTCGCCTACCTTCAATAGTAGGAAATTCCGTAATTTTGAGCCTTGCTTTTAAGGCTCTAATGACCATTTGATAGTCAATAGTACAATCTGTTTTATCAAGGCGTAAGCGATCAAAGGCTTCACAAGTAATTGCCCTAAATCCTTGAACGACATCTGTTACGCGACACCTACGGCTTCCAAAAGCTGTATTAGCAATAAAAGCAAAACATAAGTTGGCCCATTTACGAAACTTGAAAACTTTGTCGTCATCTTCGTTATAACTTCCTGCAATCATGCGCGATGCAATGACAAATTCATAACCAATATTTAGAGCATCAATAAATTTTGATAAATCTTGAGGATTTTCATTGCCATCAGGATGAAAAAATACCATTGCATCACTTTTACAATGCGCTCTTGCTGCTAGAGTAGCACCACCTAAGCCAGGGATAGATTGCTGAAAAACAGGTATATTGTAATAGCTAAAAACCTCACAAGTTTTATCTTTTGAATGACCGTCAATTGCATAAACTTCGTCAAAAAGACTCAAATCTACTTTAGGTAAAGTAGTTATTAATCCAGCCTCTTCATTTTTGGTAACAAAAACTAAAGCAACTTTCATGCGATTATCTCCTCACACTTTATTAAATAAGTAATAGCTACTTTCCTTCAATAGTCTTCAATGAAGGAGTTGGAATTTCATAAAGTTTTTGATCTGTTGCATTATACGCCCATGCTCTAACATTAACTAATTGTCCTGTTGGTAGATTTAATCGGTTAAAAGTAATACTCCAACCTGAGTTAAGCGCATCACGATTATTAGTAGCAGCTACAACATCAGGTCGTTCAATACCAGTAGAACCAATACTCAACAGTTGAATATCATTAGGTTTATTAGCTAAGCTGTAAGTTAAGAATACAGCATTTTCGTGAGGTATCTGATTGGCTGGCGAAAAAGCCCAGCCAGTAGCGATAACATCTGAGTGTTCTCCAGGGATTAAAGTATCAAAAGAACCTGATATCTGTCTATGATCAGGTACGAGTAAATTCGCTACTGATGCTTCAGTTTCTCTACGAATCCAAAACCAGTGATCGTGAATATATTTATATGGACGATAATTTGCCCAGACAAATTGATGTACCGGTAAGTGAGAAGTTTCTTTTCTGACTCCATCTATACCATTGCCTAGTGATTGATTTGAATAAAGTATAATCTTAGGAGCTGTCTGCCGTAGATCATTGATGAGTTCCTGCTGACTTGCTGTTGATGTCGAGTAGATCAGATACCAGTACTTAGAGCAAGGACTTAAGCGAAAGAGTCTATACCAAATGCCTTCAGAAGTCAGTGTGTAGAAGCAAGACTGTCCTGTAAGCTCGTCTTGCATTTTTTCTACAGTATCAAGATACTGGGGAGTGACTAAATCAGAATTACGCTTGGTTAACAAAGAATTCACTAACTTCGGATATTCTAAAATACTCGAAATATTGATAGCTGCATTGACAGAAGCAGAATTGAGTATACTACTTACAATCAGACAAGTAACCAAAGTAGAAAGCCAAGAAAACTTAATACTTTGTATTGTGGCTAATTGTTTTCCAATAAGGATAACCAAGGCAAAAATTGCAAAAAAACCTGGAGACATAAGATGTCCAGTATCACTTCTACCAAGTGCAATGCGCATATACATAACAGCGCACAAAAAGATAAATAGAGGAGCACTAACTTCTGATAGAAAAATGCGCCAGTTTTTCTTTTGAATAATGCATTCACTCTGAAATTTAATGAGTAAAAGGCTAATAAATAGAGATTGAAATAATATAGGTAGCCAAACTAATATCTCGGACTGAAAAAGATTAATTTGAGGATAAGGCAAAGAAGTAAATAGCCCACTATACTTTGACCAATATAAAATATGCGATATAGGAACCAATAAAGAGTTGATTCCCAACGTAATCATTAAAAATAAGCTTGTTACTCCTATACTTAATAAGCTGGATAAAGCAATTTTAATAAAGAGTTGCTTTTGTTTAGTAGTTGCAATAACAAGAAGTAGATAACAAAATAGTAAAGCAAAATATGTAGCTCTATCATATGTATAAAGAAGGCTAATAGGTATCGAAATACCTATTAGACTTGGATAAACATACTTAACTTTCCACGAGTCTGATTCCTCAGTATTTGCTATAGTAAGGATACGAAGCAAACGAACTGAGATGTAAGTTTGAATTAAAAATACTCCGTCTCTATCTAAAAACATAAATATAGAATTATAGAGAGGGAGGTAAATGAAAAGTAGTAAGCAAAAGACTTGCCATTTATTAGCAATTGATATGTATGCTGCTAATTCAAAAAGAACAAAAAATGAGACGAAGATTGGTGTAATAGAAAGAATATAAAAAATGATTAAAGAAAAAGATATGTCATAATTGTTCCCACCTAAAAGATTTCCAATTGCTCCTGGAAGGACATTTAGGGTAAAACCATTAACCATCAAGTAAGCTTGATTAAAAAACTCTTTAGGATTGTTTAAAAAAGTTAGTGATAAACCGATTTGTTCTCCATAATGAAAGCCATCCTGAACCATAACTGCTAGCCCAGATCTAAGCATCGGTTGAGTTAAGTTAATAATCCAACTAACAATCAACAAAATAAGTAAACTAGGAAAATAAATATTGTGTTTAATAAATTTTTCTAAAGCTATTTGAATGTTGTGGATGGTCGAGAAAAGTTTGACATTTTTTGTTCTAAGAAACTCAATAAGTAGAACAATTAAGCTAGGTATAAGTAGCAAAATCAAGTAAACTGCAAAGTCAGTTAAAGGATTTCTCTCCTGAATGACCACTCTGGAAATAATTCCATATGTATTACCTAGTGGGAGATTTAGTGAGTTGGTGATAGGTAATAAAAACCACCAACAAACTAAAGTAATAGAAAGTATGTAAAGAAACGTTTTCAACATTATTTATATAAATATTTTTTTGGCGATCGCTTCTCAAAATTAGAACAAAAAACAGGTGACAATCTTCACTCTGTTGTTAATAAGGTTAGGAGAGTAGTACACACATCTACTGACTCACTCTATTTATTAAATTATTACCGAGTTATAACTACTTCACGGGTAGTCGTTAACTGCGTAGCTTCTCTAGCTTCTGAGTCATAAGCCCACGCTTTAAGAACTACCACTCCCTCTGGTAAGCTAGAAGCATCAAGATTTATATTCCAGCCAGAATTAGCAAACGCAGAACTGTTTAAAACTTTAGCAACATCTGGTCTTTCTACATTCACGGGAGCAACGGCAACTACAGTATTGTTGTCTCCATATGTAATAATAACGTTATCTGCTGGTCTTCCTTTGTGGGCAAGAATAGCCCAACCATAGACATTTATTGGTTCAGTTCCAGAGACTTCTATTCGCGCAGCATTGGAACCATTAACACCATCAAAGAAGCCTTGAGCACCTATGGAAGTTGTTCTAAAATTGATTTCTCCTACATTATTTACTCCAGGAATGCTAACGCCAGCAGGTAGTTCTGTTGTTTGTTGTGGTGGTGGGCTAGCTGTATCAGGAGGTGTTGTTGTTTGATTAGCAGGAGCGCAAGCGACTAAGATAATAGTTGCGCTCGCGCCTAAAAAAGTGACATGTAGCGACTTTTGAATTTTAATCATGATTTCCTTGTCTACCTACCAACTTGGTTATAGCTATAGAAAACGACGATCCGAATCATTTTTCAATTAGCTGCCAACGTTGATTAGGTGTGTAAAAAATGCTTGTAGTTTTAGATTGCTAAAAAGTCTACTACATAAACTGCTACAATTCTCTTTTCGCATGTCAAATAAGATATACTTATAATTTAGTTACTTACTTGATGGACTTGCGGATAACTACAATAAACTCCATTTGATTTTTTTGCAGTAATTCAATTTCAATCGGCAGAGATAAAGAATTTCGGCAGTATAGTAGTAATTCTAAAAATTCTATTTGTGTCCAAACATGAAAATGAATACTGTAGTTGATGTCAAGTAATTCTTTGGCTCTGATTGCGACGTCGCTATCCCTAGCTTTTTCAACAAGTCTAGCCCATTCTTCGTAGTGACATGGCGCTGAGCAACTTCCGCCTTCTTCATAGTCGCGAATGACGTGTTCGAGTGGCGTTATAGGACGATCGCAGTCAAATGTATAGCGTTTATCGGGTACAGCAATATATAATATTCCATCAACTTTTAATACTCTTAACCAATTTTCTAAAGAAAATATTGGATTCTGACAATGTTCAATAACATGATTAGCAATGACAAAATCTAGCGACGCATCGGATATAGAAGTGAGAGTTTCCCCGTCATCGATTATATTTGGTTCGACTAGTTTGTAAGCTGCTAACTCTGGATATTGTTGCCTTAACTGAGCGATAGTAAATCTATCAACATACTGGATATCTACTGAATTGGAAACGGGTAAGGGAGAATGGAGAGCACCTATCTCAATACCTTTACCAGTTAAGTATTTAGCAGCAATTCGGTAACGTACCTCCTTGTCTACACTAGATGTATCGCTTGCTAATTTTTTATTAGGTAAAAGCGAGTTAAGCTTACGTGCCAATGTACTAACCGAGCTATTCACTACTTTCAGTTTCATTGATGACTCGACTTTATTAAGTGGTTAGCATAGAGACTGCTGCCAAGCACGATAACTGAAATTGAGACTTAATTTTGTCAGTGGGTTTACAGCGTGCTAGATATTAATACTATAATCTTCGCGATCGCGCGTTAAATTAGGGCTATAACAAGGATCGTTATCGATAAATTTTTGCCATTTGCTCAGGAGATAATCCGCCTCTTTGCGAAGTCTAGCCATTTTTTCGGGAGTATCTTCATAGCCCCTACTTTTAGATTCGTAGTGGTATAATACAACATGCGGTAAATAAACATTTCTGTAGCCTAAATTACTCATCTTTAGACATAAATCGATATCGTTGTAAGCAACAGCTAAAGTTTCATCAAATCCTCCAATTTCCTCAAAAACTTCGCGCCGACACATTAGACACGCACCAGTAATTGCTGAATAGTTATTAATCGTTTTTACCTGACATACGTAACCTGGTGTTGTCGCTGGAAAGTGACGATGGCTATGCGCTGCAACACCGCCTAATCCTAATACGACACCTGCGTGTTGAATCGAATTATCTGGATACAACAAAAGCGCGCCTACTGCACCAATTGAAGCTCTTTGAGCCTGTTCTACCATCGCTTCGATCCAGTCAGGTGTGATGACTTCAGTATCGTTATTTAAAAATAGTAAGTAATCTCCTTTGGCTTTACTCGCAGCGTAATTATTCAGATGAGAATAGTTAAAAGGAATATCAAGCGGATAACATTTAAATCGCTCTGGCTGTCTTTCTAACCATTGCGCAATGATTTTTAAGGTTTTTTCTTCAGTGCTACCGTTATCGATAACAATCACTTCGTAGTCGGGGTAGGTGCTTTTTTGAAAAATCGATTCTAGGCAATGATTTAAAATCGTACCGAGGTTACGCGTGGGAATTATGATACTAACTCGCTTGTAGTGGGAGATTTCGTACCGTACGCTATAGTTTCCTGGAAATTCTGGAATTCCGGTCACTTTTCCTGGTTCATTGCGTCGCGTTAATGCTTCGGCGATCGCTTTTTCGCCAGCTATATGTGCATAAGATTTAACACTGGCGACACCAGCTGCGGTTGATTCGGGATGAACTCGCCAGTGATAAAGTATTTTGGGTATGTGAAAGATATTTGTCGTTTTTTCGGTTAGCCGTAAAACTAAATCGTAATCTTGGCTACCTTCGTAACCAACGCGAAAACCACCAATTTGCTCAACTAGCGATCGCCTGTAAGTCCCTAGATGACACGTATACATTCGCGATAGAAACGAATCAGGACACCAATCAGGCTTAAAAAATGGATCTTTAAGACGATTTTGTCGATCTATCTTATCTTCATCCGAGTAGATCATATCTGCTTCGGGATGGCGATTGAGCAGCAAAGCTATTTCATATAATGCATCTGGCGTCAAACAATCATCGTGATCGAGTAAAGCAATAAATTCTCCTGTTGCTAACTCTAGCGCCGAATTAGAAGCTCGCGAGATATGACCATTTTCTTGGCGAAACACAACTTTAATTCGAGCATCTTGCTGCGCGTACTCTTCTAGTACTGACCTAACATGCGGTTTAGTCGAAGCATCATCAGCAATACACAATTCCCAATACGGATAAACTTGCTCTAAAACAGACGCGATCGCCGCTCGCAAAAATGGCTCTGGGGGATTGAAAACAGGCATAATCACGCTGATCGTAGGCTTGTAGGGGAAAATTTCCACTGTCTCAGCCATTTTTTTTAAATCAGCTTCTCTAGGAAAATTCTTGCTTAACCAGCGCGCGTATTGTTCTTGATGCGGTGCGGCGATCGTTCCGACTTCAACTGCTGCAGGTGAAGTATCAAGCTTGTAGTAGATTTTCTTCGCAGCCTGTGAGAGCGCATACCGCGTACCTTTAACCCGCAACACCGTATAATAGTGTTTCAGTCGCGATAACAAACTGATTGGTTTAACGTTGGCACTGGGAAAGCTGAGTAGCGTTGCTTCTTGAAGCACTGCGTTATATGCCCAGGCTTGAAGCTGAATTTTTCCGACGGGGAAATTGGCAAGATTCAGCATCGCACTCCAACCAGATTTTTGGTAAGCAGGATTACTGAAAGCTTGTGCTACGTCTGGTCTTTCTGAATTAACCGGAGCAACCGCAACTAACTGACGATTTTTACCGTGGGTAATAATAACGCAATCTGCTACTTTTTCTTCATTTGGTAAAATTGCCCAGCCTCTAGCAATCACTGGTTTTTCCTGAGGTACTGCGATCGCGGTAGGGTTGACACCATCAATGCTATCAAAACAGCCGTTTAGCGTTTTTGGCGTAGCGTTGAATTTGATTTCTTTGAGATTGAGATTAAAACCGCTTTCAGCACGATTGGTTGGTACGAGGGTGGTAGTTTGCATATTCGGTGGACTATTAGTGCGGATAAGTTGCTTGAAGCCAAACCACAGATTGCGCAATCTCCAGAATTTACTACTCTCCATTGCATCGATAAGCGATCGCGATCGCGCCAAATCAGCTTGTGTTTGTTGTAGCTGCGAGTGCGACGTTTCTAGCTCGGCTTGTGTTTGTTGTAGCTGCGAGTGCGACGCTTCTAGCTCGGCTTGTGTTTGCGCAAGTTGTCGCTGTGAGTGTTCTAATTCTTCTTGCTTTTGCTGCAATTGCGATCGCGCGCGAGCTGATTCGGCTTGCAATTGCTCGATTTGCCATTGCGATGTTTCTAGTTGAACTTGTTTTTGTTGCAGTTGGATTCGGAGTTTTTCAACTTCTGATTGTGCTTGCTCTAGCTGCGATTGCGAACTTTCTAGTTCCACTTGAATATGCTGTAGTTGCGATTGCGAATTTTCGAGTTGTGTTTGAGTGAACTCCAGTTGTACAACAAGTTGCGAGTATTGTTTGCTTAACTCGGTATATTTACTTTTACGATCGCCTGGATAAGCGCGTAAAATAAATTGCAGTGTTTCTGTTTCTTCTTCTTGTTCTAATTTTTGAATAAGTTCGCTACTGAAATCTGCTTTGTTTAACTGCGGAATTAACGGTGCTTCTGCAAAGATTGGCAATTTTGTCCGCTCTATGACATCGATAACATAACCTGTCTTTTCAAATAAATCTTCTACCGTTTTTTTTGTAAAAAATCGTAAATGAGTATTGTCTAAAATTCCTAATTCTGTATATTCAAATTTACCTTGCAGCAAAGCTAGCCGAATTGAGCCGTGCGCAATGTTGGGAATCGAAGCCACAACAAATCCGTCAGGACTTAACAAATTCTGAGTTTCTTTCAGCACTCTCCACGGATCGCGCAAGTGTTCTAAAACATCGCCAAAAACGGCGACATCAAAACTTTGAGTTGGTAAAATTTCCGCAAGGCGAACAATATCTAAATCAGCAACAACAACTTGCTTGCAGTAATGTTCGGCGATTTTTGCTGCTTCTGGATTGATTTCAACGCCTGTAACTTCACACCCTTGCTGTTGTAGTAATCGTGCAAGATATCCTGTAGCACAACCAAAATCGACAACTCGCTTGTTTGCTCCAACTAAATGGTAGATTTTTTTTAAGCTATGATTGTCATCTAGACTTTCTATCGTAATGTTCTCAGCAGTAGGATAGTTTTTATGAGTTAAATTCATACATTTTTCTGGCTCATACTTGCACGGCGGATACATTAGATAAATTGCGGCTGACCTCAACTGACATTGGTAAATCGACTAACGCATGGATATTTTTACCCGTGTCCGGAGGTAACACTTGAAAAACGAGGGCATTGTCTATCCAATCAAAAGTTACCGACGTATAATCTTCTGAACCCGCAACAGTGACACTGTAAGAAACAGGTCTTAATGGTAGTCTAAATTTAAATTGCACTGTCAGTTTCTCGCCTGGAGATAACTTGCCGATTTGGAGATTTTCCTCCCACGTATTGCTACCAATAATTTCGTTGCCATTTTTGTCGCACACAAAAAAACCGACGATACATCCTTGCAACGGTTCATAAACTACTAAGTCTACGACGAGCGTTACCTCTTCATTAAAGTTAAAAACTAAATTGTCTCTAGAATATTCTCCCAAAGAGTTTAAAATTTTCACATCTTGAATTAAAGCCTTGCGATTTCCGCGTCTATGTGGTTTGCCATTGTTACCGTTATGGTGCGCGATATTGGGGGTATCAGGTGTCTCGCCAGCAATGCGATCGCTCGCATCAAAAGCATCGTGACTTTCTTCTAGCAGCGTGGGTTGTTCCGTCTCGTTGAGCAATCCCAGTTCTTCTTGCGTGACAAGTTTCATGTACTCGATAATCACAGCATTAGGCGAACCTGTCGCGTAAATTCTGCCTTCATGCAGCATAACTGCAGAGTTACACAAAGTTTTGACAGCGCCCGAATCGTGCGAAACAAACAGCGTTGTCACGCCAGAATCCATCAAAGCGCGCATCCGGCGCATACAGCGGTGTTGAAAAACAACATCACCGACAGCTAAAGCTTCGTCTACAATCAAGACTTCCGGATAAACATTCACTGCAACCGCAAAAGCTAGGCGCACGAACATTCCGCTAGAGTAAGTTTTAACAGGTTGGTCGATAAAATCTCCAATATCTGCAAACCCAGCAATTTCATCAAATTTTGCTTCGATTTCTTGATGGCTCAAACCCAACAAGCGCCCGTTAAAAAAAACATTCTGTCGTCCAGTAAATTCTGGATTGAAGCCACTTCCTAGTTCTAAAAGCGCCGAAATTCGCCCTTTCACCGTGACTTGACCGGTAGTTGGTTGTAGTGTACCAGCGAGAATCTGAAGTAATGTACTTTTTCCCGAACCATTGCGCCCCACAACACCTAAGGTTTGCCCTTTGGGGACTTCCAAGTTGATATCCCGTAATGCCCAAAATTCATCAGCCGCACTTTGATGAGGAAGCAATATTTCCTTCAAGCGATCGACTGGGCGTGCGTACCGTTTAAAGCATTTGGAGACGTTGTTTAGCGAAATTGCGATTTCACCCATGATATTCATGCCTAAAAATGGCAACGAAAACAGTCAATAACGATTATGTTGGTTTCCACGATCTTAGAGAACATCAGCAAACGCTGGGCGCAGTCGCCGATAGACAGCAAAGCCAAAACAAAAGACGACAAAAGAAGCGATCGCCGCCACGCTTAATTCGCCTCCATGTCTTAATTCTCCGACTAAAACCAAGTCGCGATAAACTTCGACGATCGCTGTCATCGGATTGAGCCAAAAAATCCATCCGCGCCACGCTTCGGGAATCAACGACGCTGGATAAATGATCGGCGTAGCATAAAACCACACGTTGATGATTAATCCAAGGGTTTGCGGTACATCTCTTAAAAAAACCGTCAAACCAGCCGCGAGATATCCTAGTCCAGCAGTGAGTAATAACTGTGGTATCCAAACAATCGGCAATAGCCAAAGCGTACTATGAACGACTTGTGATGCTATTCCCACTAATAAAATTAAAACGACAAGTCCCAGCGAGCTTTCGATAAAAGCTGAACAAATTGGCACTAAAGGTAATAATGACAAAGGAAAAACAACTTTTTTAACTAAGTTCTGCTGCGCGATCACCGAGGTAGCAGCCGGAAAAAAACCATTAAGGAAAGCTGTCCAAGGTAATAACCCAGCAAACAACCACAACCCAAAAGTAATATTATTGTCGGGCAAGCCTTGGACACTCAGCCTCACGCGCAGCACAATTGAAAAAACATAAGTATAAATGAGTAACTGCGATAATTGATTTAATAAAGGCCATAAGTTGCCTAAAATAGAACCTTTGTATTTTGCATCGAGGTCTCGCTGGACAAGCGATCGCAGTAGGTCTAACCTTGCCCACCATCGCTTACTCGCTGAAAGCAAGCTACTAGCGCCCGCTTTTCGGACAACGCCTTTGATTGTTTGTCGCAATTTTCACATCCTCGCCCACTACCGACACACCGTATTTGACGTTAGGCTATCGAGCCATATTTTGAAATAATTTTGATTTAGCTTACCTCTTATCCTAAATAAATCAGGTAGTTCGCTTAGGTGCTACTAAGCACAAGATTGTATCGGAAATTTTCGATAACGCAATACTTCGTTAAGATATCTAGCGCTTGAAAAGGGTCAGGGGTCGGAGGTCGGGGTTTAGGAGAAGTATTGATATTTTGGCAAATGCTGACGTACTCAGGGGTAAAACGATCAAAATCTAGCGACGAACAGCGCTTGTCACCTAAGATTCCGCTACACTGAGTCATGGTTCACTTGTGTAGTAAGTTGGAATGGAAATCGGACAACAAGTTAAGGTCTGCCGTTTAAGAGATCGAGTATCACCACTGATTGTCAAACGCCTCGGCAAAATTGGCACGGTTAAAGGCTTCAAAATGCTTGACGGAAGTAGCGTTGGCGTCGTCGTTCAATTTGAAGACCAGTTCGCAACTTGGTTTTTTGAAGACGAACTCAAAGTTATGCAGTAGGGGTGATACTGGGGGTAGCTGTCCCTAGCTATACATAACTAAAAGTTAACCCCCGAACATAAAAACTGCTTAGGAAAAATTGTAATGGCGCTGATACTGACCTTTTTAGGCAAAAGTGGTAGCGATCGCCAAAAAATTGCGATCGCTGCTGCCAAAAAATTCGCAACCGAAGGTAAACGCGTCCTCTTAGCTGGACGAGATACTGGACCTGGGTTGAGTCTACTTCTCAATACCTCGATAAGTTCCGCACCGCAGCAAGTATCTCCCAATCTCGAAGCGGTGCAACTCAAAACTTCCGGCTTGCTAGAACGTAGCTGGGAAGAGGTCAAAAAACTCGAGGCGCAGTATTTGCGAACACCTATCCTCAAAGATGTCTACGGGCAAGAATTACCAGTTTTACCAGGTATGGACAGCGCTTTGGAACTCAATGCGTTGCGCGAATACGATGCTAGCGGTAAATATGACGTCATCATCTATGACAGTAGTGGTGACTCGACCACGCTGCGGATGTTAGGAATGGCAGAAAGCTTGAGTTGGTACGTAAGGCGTTTTCGGCAATTGTTTGCGAATTCTGATTTGGGTAAAGCGATCGCGGAATCGCCGTTTATTCAACCGTTGATTAGCAGTTTTTTCAATGTTAACTGGACAGCGGATAACTTTGCTCAACCTACCAATCAAATTAACAACATCCTCGACCAAGGCAAAGCCGCACTAGCTGACCCGAAGCGCGTTGCAGCGTTTTTGGTGACAACAAATGACCCGCTAGACATTGCGAGTGTGCGTTATTTATGGGGTAGCGCGCAGCAAATTGGTTTAATCGTGGGAGGCGTTATACTACATTCAGCGGATACGACGCTTGCGAGTTTATCGAATGAATTTGACCCTTTACCGGTTACAGTTGTCACTGGCAGTACTTTTGATGACGAGCAGCTGATGAACGCCTTGCCAAATTTTGTACAGCAGGCGCAGCAAGCCCCTAAACCAATCGAAATTGACGTGGCTACAGGTCAAGTCCGCCTATTTTTGCCTGGATTTGATAAAAAACAAGTTAAACTAACGCAATCAGGTCCAGAAGTTACCGTAGAAGCAGGCGATCAGCGGCGGAATATCTTTTTACCTCCTGGTTTGAGTGGCAAACAAATCGCTGGTGCCAAATTTCAAAACAACTATTTGACAATATCTTTCTAGAAGCTGTCAAGTAAATTACTATGTCGAACTCAACTCCTCCACCGTTTCAGCCTGCTGATGAGGCACTCAACAAAACTCCAGACGCGGTCAATATCAACCCTAATACCGCAGCGCCGATCGCACCCACCGACCGTAGTGCCAAAACGCGGCAACTACTAGGAATGAAAGGTGCTGCTTCAGGAGAAACATCGATTTGGAAAATCCGCTTGCAGCTGATGAAGCCGATTACTTGGATTCCCCTGATTTGGGGTGTCGTTTGTGGCGCGGCTTCGTCGGGAGAATACACCTGGACGTTAGAAAATGTCTTGAAAGCTGCAACTTGTATGTTACTCGCAGGACCCCTACTGACGGGTTATACGCAAACACTCAATGATTTTTACGATCGCGAAATTGATGCGATTAATGAACCCTACCGCCCAATTCCTTCAGGGGCAATTTCCATCCCGCAAGTTGTGTCTCAAATCTTACTCTTACTTGCTGCAGGAATCGCTTTAGCGTTTGTTCTCGACCGCTGGGTTGGTCACGACTTTCCCACAATCACAACGCTGGCGCTGGGCGGCGCATTCTTAGCGTATATCTACTCTGCACCGCCATTGAAACTCAAGCGCAATGGTTGGCTAGGTAATTATGCCTTGGGTGCCAGCTACATTGCTTTACCTTGGTGGACGGGTCATGCGTTATTTGGGGATTTGAATTGGACAATCGCGATGCTGACGTTGATTTACAGCTTGGCTGGATTGGGAATTGCAGTTGTAAATGACTTCAAAAGTGTGGAAGGCGATCGCCAATTAGGACTCAAGTCGCTACCGGTGATGTTTGGCGTCAACACCGCCGCGTGGATTTGTGTCGCTATGATTGATTTATTTCAAGCAGGAATTGCGGCTTATTTAATCAGCATAGGCGAAAACCTCTACGGGGCAATTTTACTTTTGTTGTTGATTCCGCAAATTACGTTTCAGGATATGTACTTCTTGCGCGATCCCATCAAAAATGATGTTAAGTACCAAGCCAGCGCGCAACCTTTTCTTGTTCTAGGCATGCTCGTAACTGGATTAGCATTGGGTCATGCAGGAGTGTAGAAAAGGGGTCAGGGATCGGGGGTCAGAAATCAGCAAATTTTTAGAATTTAGCTTTTGTCGCGTAATAGACTTCCTGAATGAATCACAAACGCCCTCTGACTCCCTGCGGGGCTACCTCAAGTATAGAGTTTGAAGTTTGAGGTCTAATTTGTAGTCAGGGTAATTATAGAGGCTCAGAACGATTGAAATAACTACAATCTAGCCGCTATAATCCCCAGCCTCCGACCCCTCTGACCTCTCTTCTATTCTTCGTGACGCAACTGCCATGCAGCACCAAATGCTGCACCTGCACCTGCGATAAAACCAGTACTAATTCCTTGCAGGGTATTCATCACAGGATCTTGAGTTAAACACTCGCTTGTGACATGAGTAGCTTTTAAACACTGTTTGCTTTCTGCCCAACTTGCAGTTCCTCCCAAAATAACTCCCGCTGCACTGCAAGAAACAACTAATAATACGAGGCGCTTGACTTTTCTATCCATAGATAGATGCTAAAAATAGTAAATTGTCGGTGGCTTCTACTTAATTTACCACTGAAATTTAAAATTTCAATCAATTTCTAAATCAAACAGTAAGCGAGCGTAGACATTTAAAGGATCGTTCATCGCCTGTAAGACAGAGATTTCGGCTTGCAGTTTCTCCAATTCTGATTTCAGCGGGACTGGTAGCGACGAACGCTCAAGCGGATAATCTTGCATCATTAAACGAATTCCGCTGGCTAGCTGGGCTAAAAGTCTGGCTTCAAAAGTTCGTACTTCAGGATACTCATGTAATTGCCAATCGTTACCTAGCTTAGCTTGCGCAGCTGCGTACTGAATTGCGGCATCAAGTCCACCGATTTCATCGACTAAGCCAATTTCTTTGGCTGCAGCACCTGACCAAACTCGCCCTTGGGCTATTTCTGCTACCTTCGGTAAAGGAAGTTTGCGTGCTTGGGCAATTCGATTGAGAAAGATATTATACAATCGTTCGGCAGTGCGCTGCGATCGCGTCAGTTCTTGAGTTGATAGCGGACGCGCGATCGTCTGACTGTCGGCGTAACGACCTGTTTTAACGCTATCCCAGGTAATTCCGTTATCGTTAGCTAGCTGTTGGATATTAAAGCGCAGTCCAAAGACACCAATAGAACCTGTAATAGTGCTCGGTTCAGCAAAGATGCGGTTAGCATCCGTCGCAATCCAGTAACCGCCAGAAGCTGCATAATCGCCCATTGAGACGACAACAGGTTTAACTTGGCGGGTGAGTTGCAACTCGCGCTGAATTTCCTCAGAAGCTGTCGCGCTACCACCACGACTATTCACTCGTAAGACAACGGCTTTAACTTGATTATCTTGACGCAGCGTACGCAAGATGCGGGCAAAGCGATCGCTTCCCACTTGTCCCGCGCTTCCTTGTCCGTTGACAATTGCTCCTTCGGCATAAACAACCGCAATTTTATTGCGTGAGTTGCGTGCAGTCCGCGTTCCCCGTTCTAGCTGCGCATAACTTGGTACACTAATTTGCCGAAAAGTACGGCTCTCTTGTGATTCTCCAGTTAGTTGCTTTAATTGCGCTAAAACTTCATCAAAATAGCCAATTTGATCGACTAAACCACTTTTTTGCGCTTCATCAGGTAATAATATTCCTTGATTATCCGCGATCGCTTGCAGTTGTGACGTACTTACGTTACGGCTATTGCTCACTGCATTTAGCCATTCTGCCCAAACATCACCTAATAGGCGCTGTAATTGTTCGCGGTTTTCGGGACTTAATTGCGATCGCGTAAACGGTTCCACTGCTCCCTTAAATCTACCAACGCGAATGACCTGGACACCAACGCCGAACTTTTCCAAAGCCCCAGCGAAAAATACAGGTTGGTTACTCAATCCATTGAGTTCCATCGCTCCCAAAGGATTCGCAACGATTGTATTCGCGACCGAACTGAGGTAATAGTCTTTTTGCCGCCAGTCTGTATTGTAGGCAATTATTGTTTTTCCTGAGGCGCGGAAACGTTCTAATGCTTGACGCACTTCTTTGAGCGTAGCAAAGCCAGCACTACTTTGGGCGGTAGTGCGACTCCCATCAAGATACAAGCCAACAATCCGGTTATCTTGCCGCGCTCTTTCTAAAACATCCAGCACTGTACGCAAACTAACGCGATTGCTTTCTTCGCCGGTTAATGCTTGTTGTAGAATGATTCCAGGGCTTGAGCTTGGCGGTGTATCTGTAATATCCAAGGACAAATCAAAAACAAGGACAGATTGCTCTTTGAGTTGTGGTCCTGTATCTCTCGATGCGACTGCTACAAGTAACAACAGTAATCCGCCAGTACCGACACCAATAAAGATTAACAGTCCTAGTATGGTTCCGACGATACTGGCAAAGGTTTGTTTGAAAAAGTTCCGCATTAAAGAGGGGTCAGAGGTCGGAGGTCAGGGGTTAGGGATAGAGAAAAGCCTGAGCAAAGATCGAGTTTATTTTAACGAAGAAATTGGGAGTTAGGGTGATTTTTTAAACTCGCGATCTTTGAGCCTCGATTTCTCTTAAGTTAACTCTTCTCTGACTCTTCTGCTTGAGCGGTTTTTAGCGCTTCTACAAGCTTCGTTAAAGCATATTCCAACTCAAAGCCAGGATCGCTTGCGACCCAGCCTTCGGGCGTTAAATGCCGCGTTTCAAAGTGCAAATGGGGACCAGTGGAATTTCCCGTACTTCCTACAAGTCCGATGACGGTTCCTTGTTTGACGCGATCGCCTGGTTGCACAAAGATCTCGGATAAGTGACCATAGAGCGTTTGCTGTGGCGGAGTATTTTCTAGCGGTGTTTTGTCAGAGCTCTTGGCGAGTTTTTCGTGTTCGAGGACAACAGTTAACCCGTAGCCGCCCAGAAAGTCAGCGATCGCAACCTTTCCTGTATACGCAGCCAATACAGGCGTTCCTGTAGGTGCACCTAAATCAATTCCCGCGTGAAATCGGCGATCGCCTGTAATTGGATGAATGCGCCAGCCGAATAAAGAGGTAATTGGTGCAGGGATGGTTAAGGGAAAGAGTAAGCCTGTATTGCGAATCCTCACTCCTTGCTGCTGCATCCGGTTGTAGTAAGCTTGCGTGCTAGGCGAGACGCTTTGATTGACAAGTGCGATCGCTTGTTGAATGTATGCTGGCGGTTCTTTGGCACCACTTGTTTTTATATAACTAGCGCTACTACCACGCACTGGCGATACACTTGCGATTTGATTGCTTGTCGGTATTCGTGTCAACGCGCTACGCGATCGCGGGTTACGAATAGCAACATTCGTACGTTGGGGTACCGTCGGACAAGCACTTGCAGCACCTTGCCCGTTGCGAACAACGGCGCGACATCCTGTAGAACGTTCTGATAGGACAACCGCACTAGGCGGCTCATAAGTTTTAGTCGCACCAATACTATAGTTTGTCGGATCGATATGCGTTCTGCTGAAGTCTGGTGTCGGGTTAGTTGCTTGCGGTTTTTGCGCTGTAGGTGTATTTGGCAGAACTGTCTGCGGGCGTTTTTGAGGAGTAGCGACTTGTTGTGATGCTTCTGGTTTAACTGGAACTGCTGGAGTCGCAAGTTTTTGGCGTAATCTTTCCACTCTGGCTTGATGCGCATCATTTGAATTGGTTGGGGAAGGAGTTGTGTCTTCCTTAATAGGTACAACGATGCTATCGATACTTGCTTGTGCCAATGCTGGTTGGTGACTGAGGAGGCTAACTACACCAAGACACGTCAAGCTTGGTAATAGCAGCGAACGCCGCCCAAAATAGGATGAAGGCGCGCTGGCGTTTTCGTTTCCCTGTTTCATTCATTCCTCTCAGTTGCTGTTGATTCGCCTTGGTGGAAGATTATACTGGTTTGTCTCGCGTCAGGAAAGAGGGTCAGGCGCAAGTAGTACTCCTACTACAGTGTCTGTAGCTGTTAGAATGGCTTGAACTGTTTGGTGTTGGGTAATCGGTAATGGGTATGTAGTCGAGTCTGCGACCAATTACCAGTTACCCCTTACCAGCCTTTAAATTACGTTTATTTCTACCTATCTACCTAATTATCAATGCATACTTGGCACTGGCAAACTTGGCAAGGCTTACCGTATCTTACTTGTAGTCTTTTAGAACCTTGGTTGCATGGTTTTTTTACTCAGCAGTTTTGGTCGCGTTCTCCCGCAGAACTTGTTAAGGTACTGCATCCAACTGTAGAAGCTTATCGAGTCAAACAGGTACATGGCAATATTGTTTTGACGCCTTCTCAAATTAAAGCAGCAATTAACGCCGAAAATGATTCGTTACCACCAGCTGATGGTGTCGTCACAGAACAAGCTTTGCAATCAGCGTGGGTTGCTAGTGCCGATTGTACTCCAGTATTGATTGCGGATTCTCAAACTGGGCAAGTCGCGGCAGTGCATGCAGGGTGGCGTGGAACCGCAGCGAAAATTGTGCCAGTGGCGATCGCGCGTTTGCAAGCACAAGGTAGTCGATTAGCCGATTTGCGCATTGCCTTAGGACCTGCAATTTCAGGTGCAGTTTACCAAGTTTCGACTCAAGTCGCGGCTCAAGTCGGAGCTACGATATATACTGCTAGTGCTGATGAGTTAATTATCAATGCCCTACAGCGCTTGCCCAAAGCACCAATTCTTCCCGACCCTGAACCAGAACGCGTGCGCCTCGATGTGCGGCGCGTGATTGCCCTTCAGTTAGAACATTTAGGAATTCACCCCGAACAAGTAGCGATCGCACCTCATTGTACTTATCAACAGCCTGAGTGTTTCTTTTCTTACCGTCGCGACCAGCAAAAAAAAGTTCAATGGTCGGGAATTATCAGTAAATAGTATTTCATTTTCCTGAGCTTTTCCTGTATAATTTACTGAAAATCAATCAGTATTTATCAGTAATAACCGAAGCTGTGGATTTCTAAAAAGCATATGCAATCTACACTTAACGGATACTTTGCATTTTCTTAGCTAATTTTCACAATATTTTTATAATAAATTGCCTGTAATTTGGTTATGCTATAAGCATATTCAGGGATAACTAAATTAAACTTTATATACCGAACTACACGCCTTTAGGGAATTACCTCTAGAGGCGTTTATAATGTGAAGAAGGTAGCTGGTATAAATGAATTTTTAAATTAAAAATTCCAAAAGCTATACAGAAGTTAAATCAATTATTTTGGCAAAACATTCATGCAAGTTAAATGCGTAATAGTCAATATGACTGTTTTTATTTGAAACTGATTTCTTTTTGCAGCGCTTTCTGATTGTTAGGCTAGCACAAAACTCAGAGCGCTTGGCGCTTTAGACAGTAACCCTTCATCCTGTGTGAGACGAGTGTTTGTAGGCGGTTTAGAAAGCTGAAAGCATTACAAATCAAAGCTGGTAGCTAGTTAAACAATGTTTTGCAAGCACTAAATCCAAGTGGCGATTACCATGACTGTAGTTATGCAAGAGGTAATGAATCCTACTGTTTTGACTTCATTAATCTCTTTTTCAAAGATCGTCGTTTTTCCTTTGCTAACTCATCTGCTTGACTATTTCAGAATAATTAACATTGCTGTAGAAGTTAGCTGTAGAAAGCACCGAAAGTTGTATGAAAAGTTTATCAAGAGTTAACTTATGTTTAACTGTTTATTGCTAAGAATGTGAAAAATATTGGTTAACAAAGCTTAAATGTATATATTGTTGACTGTTTGAATTTAGCTCAAATGAAAAGCTCTTTAGCTCTTGGGTAAAAATACAACTTCTACTGATATCTGATCCCTAATAGGACAATGGTAGTTCAAGATGAATTTCAACTTGAGTTAGGAATGACTAATTGGTTTTAGGCGCTAGTTGCTAGCGCTGAATTTCTCTGATTTTGCTAATAGCTAATTGGTGGTTATTAGGATCTTCTTGAGTGCGAAACAATTCCGCCGCTTATTGTAAATCATTAATCGCGCCTGGTTTATCTCCGCTGTTGTAGCGAGTCAAGCCGCGATGATAGTAAGTTATTGCTAAATTGTAAACTGCACCTTGTCGATTACCTCGCAGTCGCGATCGCACCGCAGATGGCATTTGGTTGATAACTTGAATAGCTTGAGTATATTCTGAAATGGCTCCTACCATATCTCCACTATGTTCGCGGTTCAAGCCACGTTGGTGATAAAGCTGCGCCAGGTTGAGGTAGGGATCTTCAAGTAGAGGGTTAATCTTTATCGCTTGGGTGTAATCGGCGATCGCGCCTTACGGATCTCCTAATGCTAAGCGGGCTAAACCGCGATCGTTGTAAGCATCAACGTGATTTGGATCGAGCTTAATTGCGTGCGTATAATATTCAATCGCGCCTTGTTTATCGCCTTCGAGTTGATCTTTAAAAACTCCTTGATGGTAATATTCTTCAGCACTCATTGCTGCGAGTGGCGATTGCGCATAGGTAGTCGGGATTTCACCTAATGCAGTAGTAACTCCGAAAAGTAGGCACGTTGCGAGTATTATTTGATGAAGACGGAGCATAGTACAGTTAATTTGTGGTTTTGCAAAGGTGGCGATCGCTCGCATTAACATGAGAATTAGTCGTTAAATAATCACTTAACTAATTGCAGCCTTGCGCTACTAAATGATTCAAATCGAGACTCCACTGATACACAGCGCTATTATTACCAACTGCAATGAGATTTTTACTGTTAGTAGTAAATATTACACATAAACTCTGTGTTTTTACTGAAAAAGAGCCTAAAAGTTGACCGCGAATATTCCACAGTTTGATTGTGGAGTCATCGCTTGCTGAAGCAATAAGCTTTCCATCAGGGCTAAAACTGACATCATTGATCCAGCCACTGTGCCCTTGTAATGTAGCGATTAATTTACCATCGAGACGCCACAGCTTGACCGTACGATCGACACTTGCTGAGGCGAGAAGTTGACCATCAGCACTGAAACTAACATCGCTAACTGCATCGTTATATCCTTGCAGCAGCGTGTTAAGTAATTTACCATCAACACACCACAATTTCACCGTAGCATCTTTGCTAGCAGAGGCAACGATTTTGCTATTCGGGCTAAACGCAACACGATTGACAGCAGCTTGATGTCCTTGTAGCGATCGCACTCCTCGCCGCGAGTAAGCTGCAACGACAATTTCAGCCTGTTAACTTTTTTTGATGTTTAGTCAATTAAATAAGTATTAAATTTTACAATGACCTGGATTTTATATAGTTGTTTAAAATTATAGAGGAGCTATCTACTGCTTGAGCAATTATGTAATATTACGATATAACAGGGCTTGCGATCGCACAGCCGCATTTGCCAAAAATAGCGAAACTCGTTCAACCACCGTTATAGTAAGCTGTTGCTCGATGCGTGGAAATTGTCCAGATTCTAGTAAACTTATAATCTTTTACAGATAACAGATAATGCGTTGCAATCGCTAGGTGGGCAGTGTAAACCGCTACTACAGGCATTGTTAACATAATGCGATCGCTCGCACCATATTATAATTATTTCCTACTTTCATTTGCTTGCTCAGCGTGTAAAAAATAACCTGTCACAACCTCACTTAATCTCAGCATCCTTCATAAATCTTATGTACAAAATAGCGAGAGCAAGGGGGAAAAATACTGAAATAATTATGTTTGAGCGATCATTAACCTACTCAGCTCTCGTTGACTCGCGATGCGTGTTGCGTTCAAGATATTCTCTACTCGCTGCACCACCATCAATCTGAACTTGAATGGCAGGTTCATATCCTTCTGCGGCGCTACGAGCTTGCGCGACACTCGATAGCAAGACACCATAAATAACTTTAGAAAAGATATCTGCCATTGTATAAAGAAACTGTCGCGTTACGGCTGCCCACGCTCCCCAAGCGGGAAACGTTTTCCAAGCCCAAGGAACTAAGTATGCTAACGGATAAAGCGTCCAAGAAATTAAAATCAACCACCAAATAGTTCCCATAGTTTTATAGGCTTGGTGTGGTAAATTTTCGCGCGATTTGAAAATTAAATTCCCTACCATATAAAGAATATAAACATAGAAAACTGTACTGACTGCTCCCCAAAAAAGAAACCAACCTGTGTTTGTAATTTCGAAGTATTGCCCAATATATCCGGTATAAATCATTAATAAGCCAGCCGTAATGAAGCGAAACCGTAACTTTCGGAAACGACCTGGCGTTACATCGATAACGAACAACATTTGAGTTAGCAAACACGGTACATCGATCGACCAATTGAGATAACGAAAGCCATTCGAGAAGGTGCTTTCTGTAAATCTCCCTTCAGTACCGACACCCAATCCCCATACTGTACCATCAAAAGCAAACGATGATAGCCATTCAAGTAGTTGCAAGCCCAAGATCAAAAAAGCAGATACCATCACAACCGCTGACAGCGTTGACGATGGTTGAAAGCGCGGTGAGGAGCGTTCGTTTGTGGTAATAAAATAAACAAATCCTACCGCCATTGCACTTACACCAAGTGTTAGTAAATGTGATATTAATTGGTGCTGTACTGGCGAATATGTTAGTAGATTTTCCATAATTGTACCTTCTGGTACAACTACGGTTTGTGCTATGTAGTTGTGCGAGCTTAGCAAAGTTGTTGGTATATTCCAACTAAACACTTATTTTCCTCCTTACTTGATATTTTCTGGTGAAAAAGTAAGTTCAAACTAAATTGATGTTACTTTTTTATTTGAAATCTTATTATATTAACTTGCGGTTTTGATTTATTATGATGTATGATTTATAGGCTAATTTGTTAGTTGCTTACTATTCATTTGCAAACTATCAATACCGGGAAAAAACACGCTAAAATCGACTATATTAGCTTTTCTTGACTAAATTTTAGCTATTGAACATAGCTTGATATCTATCTTTAGATAGATTATAATTTGAATACTACTTTTAGAGCAACTCAAAATCTCGATAAATGCTGGTTTATTTGGAGCATAAAGTACTTGATTTATCTAGGAAGATAAAACTTGATGTAGCAATTCTTGATGCATTAAAGAGCGATCTACTAAAGATTGCCGTTGCTCCGGAGTAAGAGAATTGCCATTTGCATAATGTTCGAGCAATGTATTATAAATTACATGGCAATCGTCTGGAATTTCAGTTAAATTCCATCCTGGCAAATCAATTTCTGCCATCAATTTACTTACTTTAGGATCGTAACTCAAGGCAAAACAACGACATCCCTCAGCAGCCGCCATAATTAAACTGTGGAGGCGCATACCAATTGCCATTTCAACACCGCAAAAAAGTCCTTTTAAAGCTTGGGGATCTTCAAGGCAAAAAACTTTACGAACGCCAGGAAGTTGTGCAGCAATGGCTTCGGCGATCGCCAAATCTTGACTTTGCTGAAATGGCACAAGCAGAATACAAGTTTGCGTTGCTTTTTGAAAATCAATCAGCGCCCGCGTGAAACGATCGAGGCGAGTCGCAGTTAACTGGGGATGCGATCGCAACGTTACCGCGACTCTCGGCGCGGGTAAATCCCATAACCCTTGTACAGGCGAAGATTCTAAAGCCCACACTGGATCGGGCGCGAGAGTACATGGAATTCCCCATTCTGATAATAAAGCCGCACTACCCTGGTCGCGGACACTCACTGCGGTACAATTACCAAAAGTCTGCCGCGCTAGCTTAATCGTAGTATCGCGCTTTAGTGGACCAATACCCTGCGCCCAAGCGATCGTTTTTAACCCGAGTTGTTGCGCTAGAGTCATCAATCCACCGTAGTACAATGGGCTAATCGCACTCGTGACATCTTGTATCAAACTTCCGCCACCCCAAATAAACGCATCCGATTTGCGCAAAGTTTGCACGACACTGAACAAATTCATGCGATCGCGCGCTTCCACATGATAGCGATCGCGCGTCTGTTGTGGATTGCCCGAAAGCACAATCGGTGTCACCCGATCTGGTAGCATTTGCAACAAGGTTGCAAGCAAAGCCTCATCGCCACCGTTGCCTTTACCATAATAGCCACACAAAACTACTCGCATCTTCCGCACTTATTACCTCAGATAACCTAACAAAAACTCTATCTGAGATTGTCAGCCATTAACTAAATCTGAGCAGTACCATAAAAAAGCGTCTGTTTAGATTCTTTTGAGTTTATATTGCTCGGTACCAATCTCTAGCCATTAGCAACTAACCACTAATCACTGCTTATGCACGCCCTCTCAATTCCAACTTGGATTATTCACGTCTCTAGTGTGATTGAATGGATTGCCGCGATTTGGTTAATCTGGATCTATGGTGAAGTGACTCGTAATCGTAGCTGGTGGGCATTATCGCTAGCGATGTTACCTGCACTTGTAAGTGCAATGTGTGCTTGTACGTGGCATTTTTTCGACAATGCAAAATCGTTAGAGTGGTTAGTGACACTTCAAGCGACAATGACTGTTGTGGGTAACTTCACGCTGTTAATTGCTGCATGGTTAATTTGGCGTTCTACAACCGAACGGAAAAGCCCTGAAGTGACTTCTAGTGTCAGCCAAAAGGCAAAACTATGATTCAAGATGTCTCGTTTATTCTGCATCCTTCCAAAGAAACCTTATTTGCTTTATCATTGTTTCCTTACTTGGGTTTTTTATGGTTTCTCACGCGTACTCCGCAAATGCCACGCTTAGCCTTAATTGGCTTTTACTGTACTCTGGTATTTGTTGGCGTAACAATTCCAGCAGGAATCTACGCTCAAGTTCACTATGGTGAATCATTAGCAAACGTTGATTGGTTACACGGAAGTGCAGAGTTTTTCTTAACACTTTCTAATATTTTGGTCGTGCTAGGCTTCCGACAAGCCATCAAAGAAAGAGAAGCTAAAAGTTAATATCAGCGCATTACCAGTTACCAATTACCAATTACCCTTATGGAAGTTATACCAGCGATAGATTTACTTGCAGGCAAATGCGTGCGGTTATATCAAGGAGACTACGCGCGATCGCAAGTCTTTAACGATAACCCCGCAGATATGGCGCAGCAATGGGTGGAACAAGGTGCAACGCGCCTCCATGTTGTCGATCTTGATGGTGCAAAGCAAGGTAAAATTGTCAATCTAGCTGCGATTGAAGCAATTATTACAGCGGTAGCAGTACCCATTCAAGTTGGTGGAGGATTACGCGATCGTACCAGCGTTGCACAGCTATTAGATTTAGGCGTACAGCGTGTTATCTTAGGAACCGTTGCTGTTGAACAACCACAATTAGTCGCCGATTTGTGTCAAGAGTTTCCTGGGCAAATTGTTGTTGGCATTGATGCGCGTAATGGCAAAGTTGCAACGCGCGGTTGGCTAGAAACATCAGAAGTGTCAGCAACGCAACTTGCAACGCAGATGCAAGAATTGGGTGCTGCTGCAATAATTTATACTGATATTCACCGCGATGGTACGCTATCTGGACCTAATTTAGAAGCGCTCAGAGAACTCGCAACACAAATTTCAATCCCGGTTATTGCTTCTGGCGGTATCAGTTCTATTACAGACTTATTGAGCTTGCTTGCTCTTGAACCCTCAGGAGTCGTCGGTGCGATTGTTGGTCGTGCGTTATACACTGGAGATATTTCACTCAAAAGTGCGATTCAAGCTGTTGGACAAGGTAGGTTACAGGATATTCCACCTGATTTGGGATTTTCAGCGTTTGCTTAATTTTATTTATGAGTGGTAATTGGTGATTGGTAAGTAGTAATGGGTAATGAAATTTAACTAAAAATTATTTTATCACCCAGTAAGTCTGGTTTAAATCGAATAAACACTATTAAATGCCACACTTTTTAAGGTTGGGTAGTAGAAAATCAAGAATTGATAGTATGTATCTGTGTAGCAGTTACCTATTACCAATTACCCATTACCAACCTTTAAATCGTCACCCTGGAGCACATGACATCTATATTAGTAATCGAAATATCTCATTCGAGTTTAACTAAAGACTTAGAACAGAAGCAGCCCATATATGCAGCAGCAGGAATTCAAGAGAATTGGATATTAGACTCAAAGGAAATCAGGATCAATCGCGACAAGATATTAAATATAGCGATCGCGCCTTTCAATCCAAGCTAAAGTTCATTCTTGGGAAACACGACAAATTCCACGCTTAGTCACTAGATCGCAGTTTGTCAATTGACTAAATTCATTCGCGTAAACCTCTAAGTTTCTCGTACTAACGGTTTTATAATAAGAGCTACTCTGCTTATAGATTGCAACGATGTCTTAGTTTAACTGCGTATAAATACGTACTTAGTATACTGCCATGTAATTTAAGCCATGATTACGTAGCATAGGATAATGTTTGTATCTTCAAAAATACTCTTGTTATGACTGATATACATAAAAATAAAGTACAGCAATGGTTATCACTTGGACTACCATTTCCTTTAGTTATCTTAAATGGTTGGTTACTGCTAAAAGCTTTTGAGTATTTTCAACCATTAGTGAGCATATTTATTTTAGCTGCTATATTAGCTTTTATTTTAAACTATCCTGTTGATTTTTTGCAACAACGTCAAGTAGAACGTAAATATGCTGTTGGAATTGTCTTTATCACAGCTTTATTCGTTTTAGTTGGTTTAGGTATTACTTTAATTCCGATCTTTTTAGAAGAATTAAATGAAAGTGCTAAACTACTACCACAATGGATTGATTCAGGTAGTGAAAAACTTCATACAGTTGATGAATGGGCAGCATCGCGAAATTTACCTATTAATTTTACTAAACTGGCAAGTCAAATTACCGCCCGTCTTCCTGACGAACTAGAGTCGCTTGCAAAACAATTTTTAGGATTAGCAATAGAGGCAATTGATAGCGTTTCGGAAGTAGTTGTAACAGTAGTAATTAGCTTCTATTTTCTTTTAGATGGCGAACGAATTTGGCGAGGGATTATTAAAAGATTTCCACCACGTTTTGGTATTGCCTTACAACAATCTTTAAAACAGAATTTTCAAAACTACTTCATTGGGCAAATCGCTTTAGCAATCATTGTTGGCATTGCTATGACATTAGTATTTTTCTTTTTAGATGTTCCTTTCGGGTCAATTTTTGGTTTAGGTGTAGGAATTCTGACTCTCATTCCTTTTGGCGATGTTTTGAGTTTTAGTTTAGTGAGTTTGTTAGTTGCTTCGCACGATTTTTGGCTTGGCGTGAAAACCTTAGCTGTCGCGCTTGTCGTCGATCAAATTATCGATCAAATTGTTGCACCTCGGTTACTTGGAAGTTTCACTGGACTTAGCCCTGTGGGAATTATTGCAGCATTAGCTATCGGCACAAAACTGGCAGGGCTATTAGGATTACTTGTTGCTGTACCTTTAGCAAGTTGTTTAAAAGACGTATTAGACAATATGCAAGATGAACCAGAAGCAGCTAATTCCGCAGTAACCGCAGACCGCTTAGTGTCACAATAACAGTTGAACCTTCATGCCCAATCACGCCCAAAGGTAGCGTAATATTACCCGCAAAATTAGCAATTAATAGTAATACAATAAACCCCAAAGCAAACACAATATTTTGCTTAACAATTGCCTGCGATCGCCTTCCCAATCGAATCGCCGCAACTAACTTATCCAAACGATCCGCCATTAATACAATATCCGCTGTTTCCAACGCCACATCACTTCCAGCAGCCCCCATCGCAATTCCTACCGATGCTTGGGCAAGTGCGGGTGCATCATTAATACCATCACCCACCATTGCCACAGTTTGATATTGTTTCTGTAAATCGCGAATCACATTCACTTTATCTTCCGGTAAAAGCCCCGCATAAACTCGATCAATACCAATATCTTGGGCAATATTACGTGCTGTGCGTTCATTATCTCCCGTCAACATCACAACCTGCTCAACACCCAAATGCTTCAAGTGCGCCACAATTTGAAAAGCTTGCGATCGCACCGTATCCGCTACCGCGATAATTCCCAACACTTGATTTTCTCTCGCTACCCACACCACAGTTTTGCCTTGGGCTTCAAGTTGCTGACTGAATTCCCTCAACCTTTGGGAAAGAAGACTTTTCTCACACACGAACGACGCTTTTCCTACTAAAACTTTCTGATTATTAACCTCTCCACTAATTCCCAATCCAGGATGCGAACGCACATTTTCTACTCTTTGTTGTGTATGCTGTGGTTCCTTCCCCGCCTTAACAATCGCTTCCCCAATTGGATGTTCCGAATAAGCCTCCAACGCCGCCGCTAAGTGCAATACTTCCTCTTCTGTTACTCCCTTTGCGGGAATCACCGCTATAACCTGCAACTTCCCCGTCGTCAAAGTTCCTGTTTTATCAAACGCGATCGCCTTTACTTTTCCCATCATTTCCAACTGCGCGCCACTCTTAAACAAAATCCCCTGACGCGCCCCATTGGCGATTCCCGATAGTAAAGTAGGCATAATCGCCGCCATCAACGCACACGGTGACGCTACAACTAAAAAAATCAAAGCGCGATAAATCGTCGTTTCCCAATTCCAACTCCAAATCAACGGTGGTACAATCGCCAGCAAAATCCCACATAAAACAATCACCCTTGCATATCCGCGTTCAAAACGTTCGATAAATAACTGCGATGGCGGGGCTTCGGTTTGGGCTTGTTTGACAAGTTGAATGACGCGCTGAATTAAACTACTTTCTGGTGGCTGATGAACTCGTAATTGCAATGCACCGTAACCATTCAGCGTACCTGCAAAAACTTCATCTCCAACTGTCTTTTCTACGGGTAGCGATTCACCTGTAATTGCAGCTTCGTTAAGCGTCGTGTAACCTTCAATAATGATGCCATCTGTAGGAATCAATTCTCCAGGTTTTACCAGAATGCGATCGCCTACTTGTAATTTTGCCACCGGAATCATTTGTTCTTGTCCGTGCAACAATACTCTTGCAGTATCGGCACTTAAACTCATCAAACTCCGAATATCGCGTTCGGTACGCTGCATTGCATAACCTTCTAACGCACCGCTGATCGCAAAAATCAAGATTAATACCGCCCCATCAACAATCAAGTAATACTCCCGTCGCCACAAACCCAATCCTGCTGCGCCTAACGCGGCGACAATCATCAGTAAGTCAACATCGAGTTCTCTTTCTTGCCATAAAGTTGTCAATCCTTCACGCGCGCTTTCGTAACCACCAATGACATAGGCTGCACACAGAAGTAACAATCCTAAACCCAACCAACCCCAGTACAACGACAACCAACCGCAAAATAAAAGAACGCCACAAGCAACAGCAGCGAGTGCATCGGGATGTTCTCTCAATGTTTTGAGGTGAGGAATTGCAAGCGAATGAACCATCACAGTAGTCATCGAATCAGGTGACTACCCTACGCTAAACCTTAACATTAATGTCAATGTCAAGCTTTGCATTCCATAATCGTGATGTTGCTCGTGTAAAAATATATAAAAAGCGGTATGACGAAATCTAGAAAAAGAGTCTTGACAATGGATTTAGCGAAGTGTCAACGCTTGAAAGCAGCAGGCTGGATTGGTACAGCAGAGGAATTGTTAGAACTTTCTTCAATTCCCAGCATAACCAATGAACGAATGCAAGCCTACATTCGTAATGCTCAACAGCAACAACAGCTATTGGCTGAGCAAATGGTACAACGTTATCAGCGTGGCTGGGAAGTGGCGCGGGAAGCGGCGGAGATTCTCAAGCGGGAGTTTGGGGCTGAGCGCGTAGTTGTGTTTGGATCATTGTTAGATCAGCAACGCATGCATCTTCAATCTGATGTTGATTTAGCTGTTTGGGGATTAGACTCTAAATATTACTTTCAGGCTGTTGCAAGGTTACAGGAAATTGATTCTACTTTTGCTGTAGATTTGGTAGAAACTGATAATTCCTATTCGTATATCAAAAGCGCGATCGCACAAGGAATCGAGTTATGAGCAAGTACAGCTTATTGATTGCTCGACTCAATCAAGAGCTTGCTAATATTGACCGTACAGTTCAAAAAGTTGCACAGCAAATTCAAAAAGCTCAAATAACTCAAGATAGCGATTTTTATGATGCTGCAACCTTGAACTTACAAAAGTTTTATATGGGAGCAGAACGCCTATTTATAGATATTGCTAGAGAGATTGATGCATACTTACCCAGTGGTTCAGACTGGCATAAACAACTTCTCCAACAAATGGTACTAGAAAATGGAGATGTACGTCCTTCGGTTTTATCAAGTGAAACTTATCGAATGTTAGATACAGATTATAGAGGTTTTCGGCACGTTGCCTCTCACTTATATGCATTTGAACTCAAGCCAGAAAGAATTCAAGACTTAGCAAAACAGTTGCCCGATTGTTATCAAAATTTACGAAAGGATATTCAAATCTTTTGTCAATATCTTCAAGTTTTAGCTCAAGTGTAATTAGCATCTTTTTGCAAAAATGGCAAATGAGTATTTAACAATCAAAGAACTTACCGAAACTGTGGGTGGTAATATGACGCCACGCATGGTACGGCATTATCATCAACTGGGTTTGTTACCACAACCGATGCGATCGCACAGCAACTACCGTCTATATACACAACAAGACGTTCAACAATTGCGGCGCATAGTTGCACTAAAACAACAAGGCTTTCAACTATCGCACATTCGCCAGTTACTCGAAACTGATTCTGCATCAGAAGTTAATACGCTGACAACGCAACTACAACAACAATATCAGTCAGTGATGCAACAATTAGCACGGTTGCGCCAAACCGCCGCCGCCTTAGAAGGTTTATTAGGGCGCGATCGCGCGTGTCAAAATTTGCAAGCCGAAGCAATTGCCCAACTGCGACTTTTAGAAGTCGAAACGCAAGATGGATTAGGACAATTAGAACAGTTGTGGGATAGTTGGGATGCTGCAACGCACGATCATCCTGAAGCCTTTACTGAATCGTTACAGCGATTGTTACCCGATTTGTCGAATCGTTCTGAAATTGAAGCCGACTTACTTTCCAAGCTGGTGTTAGCGTGCGGTGATGTGAGTTTAGTCAACTTTGTGCGGTTGGGAAATCAAGCGATCGCGGCTGCCAGAAATGCTCTATCATCAAATTGCCAAGTTGTCGGCGATGTTCCTGCTGTCGTTGCTGCTTTCGATCGTACCCGTCTAAAACATCTCGGCTGTCAAGTAACAACACTTATTGACGATCCTCACATTACCAGTGCGGCTGACGCTGAACAAATTTTCTGGAATCAACATCAATGCAAATTACAACAACTTGAAGATCGATGTATTTTAGTTGTAGGATACGCACCATCGGTACTCATGGCAGCGTGTGATGCGGTAGAAAATGGCATACAACCCGCGTTGATTATCGGAATGCCCATAGGTTTTAGTCATGCGCCCGCAGCTAAACGTAGATTAATGCGATCGCGTATTCCCTTTATTACGACTGAAGGAACGCTAGGTGGTGGATTACTTGCAGCAGTCGCACTCAATGCTTTGGCAGAATCGTTAATAGAAAAGCCCGACTGTCATTGTTATCTAGATGAGTGCAAATAGAATTGACTAATGCTCGCATAAAGACAGAACCTGGCGATAAAACTTACGCTCAATTACCCAGCTTGGCTGAGGTGATGACATTACTTGCGTACGTGGGACAAACTCAATTGTATAGTCGAAGGGGCTGGGTTTACCTAACTGTGTCCAAGCTTCATATATTGTTTGCAGTTGTTTGTATAGTTCGCGATCGCCTTTGAGGAGTATGCAATTCTTTTGCGGGTAGATGAGAATTGTGTCACGTTGTGGGTCATAAAGACCATAACCTGGAGGAGTGAGACTCCAAAAGGCACGACAGTCTTTCATTGCCATAAAATAGTAGAAGCTAACTGGAAAAGCAGACCACATGAGAGGGCTACGGGTATGCTCAACTTCAATCCCCTCAAAAACGGGAAGTTCCTCAGCCTCTTCAAGCCCAAGTGAAGCTATCGCAGAAATATACCAAGGGTCATCTACAGACTCTTGATATTCAAAGAGCATAAAACCAGAAAAACCAACTATTTTTCCTTGAAGCGTACCCTCTTGGAGCCAAACTTTGACCAAGGGAGTCCAGCCTCCATGAGTTAGTGGTAACAACATAAAGCCCGAAGGTGAAAGCTGATCTACCCAGTAAGGTGAGATATCTTTACATCCAACTGTTGCAACAATTCGCTCGTACGGTGCTTTTTCTTGAACACCATAAAAGCCATCACGCAACACCAAAATAATGTCTGGGTAGCCTGCATCAGCGAGTAACCTTTGAGTTTGAACAATGACATCCTCTTGAACATCTACAGAAACGACTAGAGTTTGGTCGCCAACCAGTTCTGCTATCAAAGCTGCGTTATAACCTGTACCCGCTCCAATTTCTAAAACCTTAAGCCCTGGAGTGAGTGCCAGCAACTCTAGCATATAGGCAATTAACATCGGTTCGGACGTTGAACTTGATGGTTTTCCATCACTTGTACGAGTGACAAGAGAATTGCCAGAATAAATTAGATCTAGGTGTTCTGGATTTGGGTTATATGGGTTATGTGCAATCGGTTGCAAGTCACCTGGAAGATAAAATGTTTCTAATAATCTATGGCGTTGAACTTTGCGAAAGGCATTTTCTACTTCAATTGAGTGTATAGCACGTTGCTCTTTGAGTTTGTTTACCATCTGATTTAGGTAATCTACATACATTTCAATTCCTCGAGGACGTATCCACTTACAATTTCTATTAAAAAGCCTTGCGACTAAAGTCGCGGCTACCTATAGGAGTGTTGAGGAGGTAACGTATGTTTTATAGTCTGCAAATGTGGATAAAGTTTATTTAGCTGCGAATTCATTTGCAAAGCGATCATTTACATCGCGCTATATCCACCATCAACCATTAAGATAGTACCTGTAACGTAAGAAGACGCTTGCGAAGCTAAAAAGATTACAGATCCTGCGAGTTCTTCAGGTTTTCCTCGACGCCCCATCGGTGTAAACGTTTTAATTTGTTCTTGCTTTTTAAGATCAGCGTGAACATCACCCGCGCCTTGCATGATATTTTCAAAGTAGCCTGGAGCGAAACCATTAACGCGAATTCCTTTATTTGCCCACTCAACTGCCATTGTTTTTACTAACTGATTTACACCTCCTTTAGCTGCTGCGTAAGCGACTAATCCATGAATTCCGACAACGCTGGCAATTGATGAATTCATAATGATTGAACCACCTGTGCCTTGTTGTAGCATTTGTTTGGCGGCTGCTTGAGCGCAGTTAAAATAACCTTTCAAGTCAACATTAATAATTGCATCCCATTCATTCTCTGTTAACTCTTCTGCTGGTTTAATAATGTCAATTCCAGCATTGCAGACCATAACATCGAGTTTGCCATAGTGCGTTACTGTCTGATTTACTAGTTGCAGACACGCTTCGCGTATCGTAACATCAACACCCAAAGCTAATGCATTGCCTATTGTTCGCGCTGTAGCTTCAGCTTCTGTATAGTCAATATCGGCAATAACTACACCCGCACCAGCATCAGCTAATCCTTGCGCGATCGCTTTACCCAATCCTCTTGCTGCACCTGTTACAATTGCTACTTTCTCTGTTAAATCGAATAGTTCTTGACTCATAGCTAACAACGTAATTTAGAGCATGTGTGAGAAGTTTACGCACCTAAGTACATCAGTATCAAACTAATGTTTGTAGTAGTTGTTTAATACAGAAGCGAAGAAATATAGGTTTTTATAACCCACCTATATAAATGAGGCGATCGCCCTATAATACTGATTTTCTTCATGTTAAATCTACAACCCAATTCTTCTTAAAAATACTTATTTTATTGCAGTAGTTAGATTAAGGATTGAAAACAAAATCGTCAATTATTTTATTAAGAAAACATTAAAAATTGAATGTACTGCTATTATCTTATCTACAGATGTAAGAGCTAGTAAGTAAAACAATAGTTTCTTCTATAAACTATGTCAAAATGTTAATTATTTTCCTCACAACTTCCTCACAATCTTCTCATAACCTGAAAACAGTACAATACTACATTGTTTAAATAAGACTTTCTATAACCTATAGAAATTAGTTATGCAATAAGGAAAAACCATATTATGCAATAGTTTTCAGATCTTTTAACAATAATCTAACCCTCTTCCTGTCAGAGTAGTTTTGCTGATAGTAATAAGCCTATTAATACAGGAACAAGAGATTTCTGTTATTTTTTCGTGCAAAAAGTTTAAATTTACTTTAAATAGGAGATTCAAAACTATGGATAAGAACTCTCCAGCTAATGATGTTACCAAATTAACCAATAATAACTATGATGATTATGGTCCATTAATATCGGGTAACAAAGTTACGTGGTATGCCTATTATCCTGAATGGGATTGGGATTCGGAAATTTTCTTCTATAATGGTCAAAAGATTATTCAAGTAACTAATAACAATTACTACGAGTATCCTTCGGATATTTCAGGCAGTAACGTAGTTTGGTCGGGTTATGATGGTAGTGATGATTATGATTATGAAATCTATCTCTACAACGGTACAAATACTGTCCAAATTACTAAAGATAAGAACTATGACTATAGCCCAAGGGTAGATGGTAACAAAGTTGTTTGGTATGCCTATAATCAGAATTTTACTGATAGTAACGTCTATCTTTACGATGGTACTAAAATTATCCAGCTAACTAACAGTAATACATCAGCTTATAGTCCAGAGATTTCAGGTAATAATGTAGTTTGGTATGCCTACGACGGCAATGATGATGAAATTTATCTCTACGATGGCACGCAGACTATTCAAATCACCAATAATGACAAATCAGACTATAGCCCGCGAATAGATGGCAACAAAATAGTTTGGTCAGGCTACGACGGCAATGATGATGAAATCTATCTCTACGATGGCACTCAAATCATTCAACTAACAGATAATGACACCTACGACTACAGCCCACAGATTTCTGGTAACAATGTAGTCTGGCTAGGGTCCGACGGCAATGATAATGAAATCTATCTCTACGATGGCACTCAAACCATCCAAATTACTGACAATAATTTTTATGAAAGTGACCCACAGATAGATGGCAATAGAATAGTTTGGTCAAGCTACGAAGGTAATGATAGCGAAATTTATCTCTATGATGGCGATATTACCCAAATAACTGATAATAATACCTACGATTACAGCCCCCAAATCTCCGGTAATAAGGTTGTTTGGAGCGGATACGATGGTTCAGACTACGAAATTTACCTTTATGAGATTCCGCCAGGTCTCAAACTCGATGGTACAGAGGGAGATGATATTCTAACGGGTGGTAGAGGTCCCGACACAATTTCTGGTTTTGGTGGTGATGATATTTTACAAGGGTTGGGTGGCAATGACCTGATTTTTGGTGGCAGTGGTAATGACCTCATTACTGGCGGAGATGGTAAAGATCGAGCCGAAGGTGGACTGGGTAACGATACGATCTCTGGCAATAGCGGTAATGATATCCTCCTGGGAAATGAAGGAAACGACAATATTCTCGGTGGTGAGGGAAATGACTCAGTTGAGGGTGGAGTCGGAAGCGATCGCATACTCGGACAAGCAGGCAATGATACGCTCGCTGGTCAAGGCGGCAATGATATTGTTGACGGTGGAGATGGCGTAGATTTACTTTTTGGTGGCGCCGGAAGCGATCGCCTTGTTGGTGGTAGAGGTAATGATAGTCTCAGCGGTGATGCGGGCGCAGATACGCTTGTAGGTGGATTTGATAACGATAGCCTTGATGGTGGAACCGGAAACGATCGCCTTGTTGGCGTTCACCTTCCTGTTGTTGCTGGTACTCCCTCTGGATACGGTACTGGTGAAATCGATACCCTATCTGGCAGTGCAGGAAACGATACCTTTGTGCTTGGTGATAACATTCGCGTGTACTACGACGATGGCGATCCACTAACCACAGGAGAATCTGACTACGCTTTGATTGCCGATTACAACGCTAGCGAAGATACTCTAGAACGTTATGGTGCAGATAATCTGTATAAACTAGACTACTTTACTACTCCAGAAGGACGAGTAGATGCAGCGATGATCTACGATCCAGGCGTGACAGCCAGGGGAGAGACGATCGCAATTTTACAAGGAAAGGCGCCTAATCCCACCGCAACTGCGACAACGCTTGCTGCACAACCCATCGTAGATGACGATACAAGTGAAAGTCCTATTCCTGAAAATACGAACCCATTAGTCCAACTAGAGGGATTGATAGAAGGAAGAGACTATGCACAAGGCGAGGTCATTATCAAGCTGAACCCTGGAGTCAGTAGCAGCGAAGCTAATACGCTACGCGAAAAACTAGGTGCAGAAGTTCTAGAAACAACTAAAACCCTAGGAATTCAACGCTGGTCGATTTCCGGAACAAGTGTCAGACAAGCGATCGAGAGTTTTGGTAACGATCCGCGCATAGAGTACATCCAACCTAACTTTATCGTTCGTACCACAGCAACAATTCCTAGCGACCCGCGCTTTAACGAACTTTGGGGACTCAACAATACAGGACAAACAGGTGGTAAGGTAGATGCCGATATTGATGCTCCTGAAGCTTGGGATACTCAAACAGGAAGTGATGTCGTTGTGGGAGTTATCGATACAGGCGTCGATTATACTCATCCAGACCTCAACGACAACATGTGGAAGAATCCAGGCGAAGTTGCTGGAGATGGCATTGACAATGATGGTAATGGATTCGTCGATGATGTCTACGGTTATGACTTCGTGTATGAAGACAGCGATCCGATGGATGTCTACGGTCATGGAACGCACGTCTCTGGAACCATTGCTGCTGAAGCGAACAACAATCAAGGTGTTGTCGGCGTAAACTGGAATGCCAAAATCATGGCGTTGAAGTTCCTAAGCGATGACGGTTGGGGCTATACTTTCGATGCGATTCAAGCAGTAGAATACGCCACCTTGATGAAGAAAAACCACGGAGTCAACATTAATCTCACTAACAATAGCTGGGGTGGTGGTGGCTACGACCGAGGATTGTATGATGCGATCGCCGCCGCAGGTCAAGCAGGACAATTATTTATCGCAGCTGCTGGTAATGGCTACGGTAACGACAATGACACAAATCCTTTTTATCCTGCGACTTACGACCTCGATAACGTCATCTCCGTCGCTGCAACTAACCATAACGATCAACTAGCCTATTTTTCTAATATTGGAGCAACAACAGTCGATCTCGGAGCACCAGGAGAAGATGTTCTCAGTACGGTTCCTGGAAATGGGTATGCTGTCTACAGCGGAACATCCATGGCGACACCTCACGTAGCAGGAGTTGCGAGTTTACTATGGTCAGAAGACCCTAGCCTCAGCACGCAAGAAGTCAAAGAACTACTGTTAAATGTCGATCCACTGGCTGCGTTAGATGGTAAAGTCGTTGCCAACGGTCGGCTTAATGCCTTTAGCCCTTAGCGAACTAGGACCGCCGAATGAAATTACTGGTACTGCAGGTGATGATGTCATTACAGGTACTAATCGACGCGATCGCATCTTCGGTCTTGCTGGTAATGATGTTATTCAAGCATTAGCAGGTAAAGACACAGTTTTTGGCGGTGCTGGTAACGATTTGATTCTTGCTGACGAAGGCGATGATAGCGTTGAAGGCGGCGCTGGTAACGATAGAATCTTCGGTGGCGATGGCGATGATATTTTATTAGGTCAAGGTGGTAGCGATAGCATCCTCAGTGGCGACGGTAATGACTCGATTAATGGTGGCGACGGTCTAGATCGCCTTTTAGGTGAAGCTGGCAACGATACAATTAATGGTGCAAATGGCAACGATACTCTTGATGGTGGAGAAGGTAACGATTACCTTAACGGCGGTGCTAATTTAGATCGTCTTTTTGGTGGACGAGGAGACGATACGCTCTTGGGTGCAGCTGGTGCGGATAGTCTTTTTGGTGGCTTGGGTAACGATTCGCTCAATGGCGGTGCGGGAAGCGATCGCGTAGTTGGTGTTGACACCTCTAGTGGTTTCGGTACAGGTGAAATTGATGTTCTTGCTGGATCAGGAGACGGCGATGTATTTGTTTTAGGAGATCAAAACCGCGTCTTCTACAGCGATAACAATCCTGTCACTACAGGAGAATCTGACTATGCTTTAATCGCCGACTTCAACGCTAGCCAAGATTCTATTCAATTACATGGCTTAGCTGAGCAGTATAGCCTAGACTTTTTCACAGTTGATAATACGATCAATGCTGCTTTAATTTACGATCCTGGTGATACGGAAAGAGGCGAACTTATTGGTATCTTATCTAACGTTTCCGCCGATCTAACTATTACTGCTCCTGCTTTTGCGTTTGTCTAAGGTTTCAGCAGTTACCTAAGGTAGCTACTATAGCTGATAGCAATACCAGTACCGTTAACTAATCTGCGCTCGGTTGCGGTGCTGGTATCAATCGAATTGAAAACTTACCATCTATCAAATTTAATCAAGCACAGAAGTGGCAACAAATATAAATAAAATGCGTAGGGAATAAATCCTACATCAGTCATTAAAATTGTTGCGGGTACAAGCCCTGCAATATTCCAAGGAATCAAAGGAGATAGAACAACAACTGTATTTTCTAAATCGATTGCTAGTTGATACTTATCTAGCTTTTTATGCTGATAGCTTTCTTGTACAATTTGTTGCGTTAGCAGAATCGCGATAGTTTGAGTACAACCAAAAGCTGCTGCCGCAGTTCCTACAAGAATTGTGCCAAAAAATAATCGACTTCTTGTGCGTGCCTTTCGGAGAAATCTTTCAATCACTTCTAGAGTTTTTGTTCCACCAATTATTCCTGCTAAAGCTGTAGAAATAATAACAACTATTGAAACTTTAAGCATAGAAACAATACCGCCTCCTTTGAGGATAGAAGCTAAAGCAGTTGTCTCATCTAATTCAAACCCAAATACAGCATAGTTAGTAATTTGAAATATCGAGTAGTTTTGCAGAGTTACTCCAATTACTAAACTTGCAACTATACTCAATAGTAAAGTCAGCTTAACTTCAACTTGTAAGAAGGAAAGTACTAAAATAACAACTGCTGGTAATAATACATAAGCACTAAGATCGAAAAAAAGTGGCATTTCGGTAGTTAAAGTGCTGTTAGCAACACCTACAGGATTACTAATTGATAACCCTAAATAAATAATGCTAGCCACAAGTAAAGGCAGCCAGCCAGTTATTACCATATTCTTGAGATTGACATATAATTTAGTGCTGGTAATTGTGGCAATTAGATTTGCGCTAGAAGACATGGGAGAAGCGCGATCGCCTACATACGCCCCAGCGATAATCGCACCTGCTACTAAGTGCGTATTAACGGGGCTTTCTCTTGCCATAATCATTAAAGCAACACCAATAGTACTCACAGTTCCAAAGGAAGTGCCAAGGAGTACAGAAACTATGCTAGTTAAAGTAAAGGCTGCTAAAATAAAATACCGAGGATGAAGAAATTGAACGCCATAATACACAAGTGCAGGGACTGTTCCGGCTGCCATCCAAACGGCTGTCACTGCACCAATAAGCAAGAGAATGTAAATAACAGAAAAAGATTTTTTGCTACTAGCTATCGCTAAAGACAATAAAGTTTTTAACGCAAATCCTCTACGCCAAAGGATGATGGTAAATATAATTAAAGAAATTATCAGGGGATAGGCAATAAAGTAACCTTGAGTGATGCTAAATATTATGCAAATAAAAGAAACTAAAATAGCAGCGATTAAATCCATTCTTTGTTGATATTTTTCTTAGCAGCATATCAACGGACGGATGAGTAAACAAAATCTTATATGAATAGCTTCTATGACTAAAACAGATAGCTACTGCGATCGCCTAGTTAAAGCAAGACGAGATATGATGCTGGTAAAATATTGAAAAGCCACCCTTGATGATAATCTTACAAGGATGGTTTGTTCTACTGTAACTTTTGAGCAAAAAATCTTGCCAGTTTGCACGAATAGTGCTAGGCGCTTCCGGTAAAGGTGACTTCCGGAAATTTTGCCTGTGCTTCAGCAACTGGGCGATTTCTGCCTTCCTCTTGCCAGTAGTTGATGACTTCGGTTGCTTTGTTGAGCAACTCGACGCGTTCTTGGTCGGTAATCCAGTTTTTTGATTCTAACTCGTTTTTTAACTCTTCCCAAGCATCGTTACGAGGCCAGAAAAAGTAACGAGTCAAAGGGCTTGTGCCTTTACCTACAACTTGATCGACCGCAAGCGCCACATTTTCGTCTAGCCAGAGAACTTTTAAAATAAACTTTGACAATCAAACCTCCGAGGCAGTACCAGGCAAAAATTACTAACTGTGCAACCATTTATATTAACGCAATGCTATAACATCTGCTGAAATGAATTTAAAGGGGTCAAAGGTTAGGCGTCAGAATTTTGTACAACTGGAGGATGATATAGATAAGGTAAAATGATGAGGCTCACAAGGGAATAATCCCTAAACGGGATAACGATGACACAACAATCTCAATTACTCGTTTCCGCAATTGTTGTTTTTGATATTGATGGCGTGGTACGCGATGTCAGTAATTCCTATCGACGGGCGATCGCAGATACTGTAGAACAATTCACGCAAGGCGCGTATCGTCCCTCCTTAGCTGATATTGACGTACTCAAATCCGAAGGTATCTGGAATAATGATTGGGAAGCGTCGCAGGAGTTGATTTATCGTTACTTTGAGGCGCAAGGACAACCACGCAATTCGCTAGCGCTAGATTACCAAGAAATTGTTAGATTCTTTCAATCTCGTTACCGCGGTTCCGACCCCGAAAATTGGACAGGGTACATCTGTAATGAACCGCTGCTACTACAAAGTCATTATCTAAACGAACTAAGTAGCGCCGGTATCGCCTGGGGATTTTTTAGTGGTGCGACGCGAGGTTCGGCAAATTACGTGTTAGAAAAGCGCTTAGGTTTGCAATCTCCGGTTTTAATCGCGATGGAAGATGCACCGAGTAAACCCGATCCCACAGGGTTAATCGCCACAGTGCAACAACTCACAAACAATACACTTGACAATTCTACTCCTGTGGTGTACGTGGGAGATACAGTTGCAGATATGTACACAGTAGAAAAAGCGCGATCGCTTGCGCCAAATCGCGTTTGGATAGGTGTTGGGGTCTTACCGCCACACGTTCAAGAATCACCGCAACGGCGCGATGCGTATGCACAAACGCTCAAAGTTGCAGGCGCGAAAGTTATTTTTGACAATGTACAGCAATTAACTCCTCGTGAAATTCAAAAACTGGTGTGACGAACTACAGGTTTTCCAGTGGCGATCGCTTGTTCAATAATATCCGCAGCGCGACGCACTCCACCCGCTTGCTGAATGGCTTGTTGTAGTTTGAGTGCGTTTTGTTTGTAAGATACTTCTGTTAGTACTTGTTGTATTGCAGCTTTGAGTTTAGGAACACTCAACCTTGATAACGGTACAAATTCTCCTGTTTTTGTCCAAGCAATCCGCGCCGCAACACCTGGTTGATCGTTTGTAATTGGTATCGCAACCATGGGGACGCCTTGACTCAATGATTCCAAAGCCGTATTTAATCCTGCGTGCGTGATTGTTAATGTTGCTTTCTGCAAAAGTTCGAGTTGCGGTGCATATTGTACCACCAGCGGTTTTCCAGGAAGTGCAGGTAAGGTTTCGGGAGTACTTCCACCGCCGAGGGAAATCACTAATTGAACGTCTAAGTCTGCACACGCAGTAGCGATCGCCTGAAAAATTCTCTGCTGTTGATTTTGCAACGTTCCCATTGAAGCATAAATCAATGGTTGTCCGGTTAATTTCTCATACGGAAACGGGATTGGTTTACGTCCTGCGGGATCGACAAAAGGTCCAGCAAAGTGAAAACATTGGGGTAAGCGCGTTCGAGGAAACTCAAATTCTGCGGGTTGCTGGCTAATTTGTGCTAAATCAGATAACGAATCAGCAACCTTTTTGTAAAGCGGTAAATTCCACTTATGGTGATACTCATCTAATACTTGGCGCACAGGTTGTGCTATGCGCTCTAACACTGCATAAGTGATACCATTGCGGAGTAATGCCCACCAAGCCGTGTTATGTTCCCATGGTGTCACAAACGGCGGAATTCCAGGTTCTTGGTTGAGAATCAGCGCGTTGCAGATCGTAATGAAAGGAATATTTAAATATTTTGCGACAGTTGCGCTTTCTGGCGACACCTGATCGACTAACAGTGCTTCAATGCCAGTTGATGCGATAATTTCTGGAGCGTCACGCAAAATAATTGTGCCACCTTGTTTGATTAGATCGAGCGTAAACGCGATCGCCCGCCAGCCACTAAGTTGACCAAGTTGTGCAAATTTTTGTGCGAGTACTCCAGGGGGAAACTCTCTTTCCCCAATTGCTTGAAACTCTAACCCTGCGGCTAATGCTTGCGATTCGAGTTCGGGAACCTGAATCAAAGTGACACGATGTTTGCGTTGCACCAATTCCTTACCCAACGCCGTCATCGGATTGAGATGTCCAGGAGAACTAGGGCAAAGAAGACCAAAATGCGTCATGTCAATTTAATACTTCATCGTGACTGGTAATTGGTAATCGGACATTGAATCAAATACCTATTACCAAATGAGTTTTTTTTACGATTTCAATTTTTGAAACTTCTCTAATGCGGCTACCATAACGGGAGGCCAACGACGTATATTTGCTACCCAGTTGATGTCTTGATAGCGTCGATCGAGTCCTACAGCTGATACCCAATTACTTTCGGCTTCGCCTTGTTTACCTTGTTCCCAATACGCCGCAGTTAAGGCAGCACGCATATCGGCAAAGCTAGGATATTTGCGGACAATATTACGCATATTACGGATGGCTTCGTCTTTTTTACCAACTTGATACAACGCTAAGGCATAATTGGCACGAGCAAAGGCAAAATTAGGCGCGATTTCGGTTGATTTACGATAGTCGGCGATCGCCAGATCCCATTGTCCTAACCCAGCTTCAGCATTACCGCGATTGTTGTACGCCATTGCATCATTTGGATCGATTTCGAGAACGCGATTGTAGTCGGCGATCGCCAGTTCCCATCGTCCTAAGCCTTCATACGCCGTTCCGCGATTTAAGTAAGGATCGGGTGCATTTGGGGCTAATTCTACGGCTTTATTGTAGTCGGCTAGCGCTTCTTCAAGCTTGTTTTGACTAACTCTCGCGTTTCCTCGATTACTCCAAGCAGCAGGGTTATCAGGAAACAAGTCAATAATTTGCGTCCAGTAAGTTTCAGCAGTGGCAAAATCTCCGCTATTCGTAGCATTTAAAGCTTGTTGGGCTAAGCTGTCAAGTTGTTGAAATTGTTCTGCTGTAATTTGTGGTTGGGATTGCGCTAATACTGGCTCAGTTACCCCAAACAAAAGTATTAAGAAGATTACAATGAGTCGTATCATCTAAAAGTTATCGGTATTGAATAATCTATCTCTGGCGAAAGAACCAATTTAAACTTTGAGCAGGCAAGATGCCTATCCCACAAACGCTAAATTCATTTTAGAAGTCTTATGACAAGCATTTTGTGGATAATTCAATTTAAGCACCAATTACCTATTACCACGCTTTATATCAATGCTTATGGTAGTAAAGAAAGCTGCTCGTTGGGTGGGTTAAAACCCAAGTGTTGATAAGCCGCTGGACTAGCAACTCGACCGCGAGGTGTTCGCTGAAGATAACCGATTTGCATCAAATACGGTTCATATACTTCCTCAATTGTTTGCGTATCTTCTCCCGTTGCTGCTGCCATTGTTTCAATTCCTACAGGTCCTCCATTAAACTGTTCAATCATCACGGTAAGCATTTGGCGATCTGTCCAATCGAGACCGCAAGGATCGACTTGAAATAACGTTAAAGCTTCGGCTGCAACATTTTGGTCGATTGTCCCCGCAGATTTTACTTCAGCGTAGTCGCGGACGCGTTTGAGTAAGCGATTGGCAATTCTTGGGGTTCCGCGCGATCGCCGGGCAATTTCTAGCGCCCCATCCTCGGTAATTGCTGTTTGCAGTAGCTGTGCGGTGCGCAAAACGATTTGACTGAGTTCGTCGGGTTGATAAAACCGCAATCGTTGCACTAATCCGAAGCGATCGCGTAATGGAGATGATAGCGAACCAGCGCGTGTTGTCGCCCCCACTAAAGTAAACCGTTGCAAGGGGATACTGCGCGATTTGGCACTCGCACCTTTACCTGTCGTAATATCGACGCGAAAATCTTCCATCGCCGGATACAAAATTTCTTCTGCCATGCGCGATAGCCGATGAATTTCATCGATAAATAACACGTCGCCTGGCTGCAACCCGACAAGAAGCCCTACAATATCTCGTGGACGTTCTAAGGCTGGCGCACTAGTGATTTTGCAATTGACACCCATTTCTGCGGCTAAAATCAGCGCCATTGTGGTTTTTCCTAGCCCAGGGGGACCATACAATAGCAAGTGGTCGAGCGTTTCACCTCTAGCTTTTGCCGCTTTTAGGGCAATATCGAGAACTTCTTTTAGGTCTTTTTGACCAATGTAATCAGCAAATCTTTGGGGGCGAATGCTTTCTTCTTGTTTACCATGCTCATCTACCATCGCTTTTGGTTGTAAAAGTTCCTCACGCGGGCGTGTGGTTCGAGGATTGCGGCGTTCGGGTTCCGAGTGAGATTGCTTAGAAGAAATTATCGCCATGATTAGAAAATTAAAAATCGGTCATATAAATTAATTGTGCTTTGATCGTTACACTACTAACACAGGAGCAGACAATGCTAGCAAAAAGAATTCTTCCTTGTTTGGATGTCAAAGCAGGGAGAGTCGTTAAAGGAGTTAATTTTGTCAATCTACAAGATGCGGGCGATCCGGTTGAACTTGCCAAAGTTTACAACGAAGCGGGGGCGGATGAACTCGTGTTTCTCGATATTACCGCAACGCATGAAGACCGCGACATTATTATCGATGTGGTTTATCGTACTGCGGAGCAAGTGTTTATGCCTTTGACAGTGGGTGGTGGGATTCAATCCTTAGAACAAATTAAAAGTTTGTTAAGAGCCGGAGCCGATAAAGTCAGTATCAATTCGGCTGCTGTCAGGCAACCTGATTTGATTGACCGCGCTAGCGATCGCTTTGGCAATCAGTGTATAGTCATTGCTATAGATGCACGACGGAGGCAAGATGCAGCTAACCCTGGCTGGGATGTGTACGTACGTGGTGGCAGGGAAAATACTGGCATCGATGCGCTTGCTTGGGCGAAAGAAGTTGCCCAGCGGGGGGCGGGTGAGTTACTTGTAACGAGTATGGATGCGGATGGGACGCAAGCGGGATATGACTTGGAATTGACGCGGGCGATCGCGGAAGCGGTTGAAATTCCTGTTATCGCCTCTGGTGGTGCGGGTAACTGCGAACATATCCATGCAGCGCTGACTCAAGGAAAAGCGGAAGCTGCGTTACTTGCATCGTTGTTACACTACGGTCAGTTGAGTGTTCGGGAAATTAAGGATTACTTAAGCGATCGCGGCTGTCCTATCCGCTTAGCAGCTTAACAATTTACTCAGATTTCTATTCGGACACATTGTAAATTTTCTTGTTAAGATATATGAATAAGAATTAATTTTTTCAAAAATGCTGATACCAATTCTCATATTCGACGTAGCGTTAGTGGCTTGGTCACTGCATTTGATGGAAGAAGCGTTCTACCACAAAGAGTTCTCTTTGATGTTGGCAGGAACTTTAGTTGCGCTTGCCGCAGCAGCGATGCTGGTAGTCTATTTTCTCATGGGTAACTGTATGACGTATCTGTTGAGTGCCTCATGACAAGTGCTAACTTGACAATATCAGCATTATTCAGTGATAATACGATACGCTCAAGGGGTTATAGCTCAGTTGGTAGAGCACCTCAATGGCATTGAGGGGGTCAGCGGTTCGAATCCGCTTAGCTCCATTTTTGATATAGCAACTAAATAAATACTCCTAAAATTCAATAGAAAAGAGCTTAATCGGCTATTTACTAGCTAGGGAGACTGATTGTTTGGGCAACATTTTATAGCCCTAGTCAATAGCGTTAGGACATTCTCACCCTCATATTCTCCTCAACTTTGTTATCTAAGGTAAGAGGTAAAGCGATCGCTTTGTCATTTGAAAATGACGTTTGATGACAGTTACCTCTAAACGCCAAGTCAACCAAATTGCCAGACCCAATTCTAGAAAAGTTAAAACCTTGACATTGATTGGGTTTCTTGTCCTGCTTGTCCTGCTGGCATTGGCTCAACTAGTGCCCCCCAAAGTTAATCCCGCAACCGCACCCACTACAGAATTTTCCGCAGATCGCGCCATGCAGTCGCTGGAAATCATTGCCAGTCAGCCTCGCGCAATGGGTTCTCTAGGTCACGCTGCTGCGAGAGAGTATCTCATTCAACAAATTGAAGCAATGGGACTCCAACCAGAGGTACAAGCGACGACTGTTGTACAGCGATGGCAGGGTTCAACTCGCTTTGAGGTTGGTACAGTACAGAATGTGCTAGTGCGTCTACCTGGTACGAAGAGTACAGGGGCGATCGCGCTCAACGGGCATTACGACTCTGGCTCTACGGCAAACGGTGCAGCAGACTGCGGTTCTTGTGTTGTCACATTACTAGAAACTGTGCGATCGCTGCGGGCGAGTCCTCCGCTGCAAAACGACGTAATTTTTGTCTTTTCGGATGGTGAAGAAAACAGCGATTTGGGGGCGCGTGCCTTTGTTACCCAGCACCCCTGGGCAAAAGACGTGCGTTTGGCGCTCAATTTTGAGGCGACTGGAAATCGGGGTGCCAGTGTTCTATACAGTGCCAATCGTAATAATCTACCGATGATTGCAGGCTTTGTCCATGCCTCTCCCTATCCACTTGCCTCTTCGTTTGCATCAGATTTTGTTCGGTTGTTTCCGGCACAGCGAGGCGGTTGCGATCTTGAAGAATATATGGATCGGGACATTCCAGGTTTGGGGTTTGTCATCGCCAGTAACACCGTTGGCTATCATACCCGTCTGGATCGAGTGCAGGAGATCGATCGCCGCAGCATTCAACATCACGGTTCCTATGCGCTTGCTTTGGCACGTTACTTCGGCAATCAGAATCTGAACGCGCTGCAATCGTCTCAGGGTGCCGTTTATTTCAACGTTTTACCAAATTTGACGCTCTATTATCCTACTAGCTGGGTACTACCACTTGCGCTTGCCGTAGGTCTGCTATACCTGGGAGTGGCTGGAGTGGGATTACGGCGACGGCAATTGACATTGCAGGGGATTGGAGTAGGAGCAATTGCCTTCAGTTTTAGTGCGATCGCCTCTGTCCTACTGACAGCCCTAGTCTGGTGGGGCATCAGAACCTTCAACAGCAACTTACAGGTATTCATGGTAGGGCATTACAAGACACTGCCCTACTTTCTGGGGTTGGTGTTCTTCACAATGACTCTCATGGTTGTGTTTCACCTCTGGTTGCAGAGGAAAGTCAGCTTAACGAATCGCATGGCTGGTGCGTTGCTCGTCTGGACTGTTTTAATGTTTTTCAGTAGTGCAGCAATGCCAGGAGCTAGTTACCTACTCGCCATTCCATTGCTATTTAACCTTTTGCTGTTGGGTTGGATGATGCTGAAGCGGGAATTTCTGTTCGGTTCCTGGACTTACGTCGTTGCGCTTGTGTTTGCCGCAGTACCAGGAATTTTTTTATTAATTCCAGCCATGCTTTACCCTAATTTAGCCTGGATGGTTCGATTCGAGACATTTACAAATCTGCCTTTTTTAGCACTGGCATTAATCTTCATCGCGTTGCTGATGGGCTTACTCATTCCGCATATTGATTTCCTGACTAATACTTTCAACCACCATCCTAATCGTCAAACACGCCAGAGTAACCGATGGTATTTGCCTGGAACATTGGCGCTCATCAGTTTGCTAATTTTGGGTGTTGCTACAGCTATGTCAGGTTTTGATGCTAACCATCCCAGACCCAATCGCATCGCCTATGAGCTAAATGCAGATACAGGTAAAGCTACCTGGGTCAGCGCAGATGCAAAGTTAGATTCTTGGACTGCCCAATTCTTTTCCACGCCAGCGCATAGAAGTGAACATGAATCGTTCCCAGGAAGGCGATCGCAAGCATTCACGAGTTCGGCGTTGCCTGTGGCGCTGGCTGCACCCGAAGTTAGGATAATGAGTGATACTGTCAACGGCAATATCCGCAATCTTCGCCTACGGATGTTCTCTCCTCGTCAAGCTATCAACGCTCGGATGCAGATCGTGACCCGTGCTGAAATTACATCCGCTACTGTCAACGGTGAGGTAATGGATTTAAGTTTTTTACCTCCACAGCAACGCGATCGCCTAACATTTTCCTACTACAACTTACCCCAAGAGGGTATTGATATTACATTGACGATTCAATCGCCCCAACCAATTCAACTGACTGTTCAGGATCTTTCCTACGGACTACCCGACATTCCAGGAAAAACGATTTCCCCTCGCCCCCTCGATATGATGCCTGCGCCTCCCGATCTTGACCCGACGCTTGTCACCAAAACCTTCAAAATTTGACAAATCTCACCGGAGTTAACCATGCTTTTTTTCAAAGCGATTGTCATTTGGCTGATATTTATTACTGCTGAGAGCCTAAATGGGGTGATTCGCGAGCTTTGGTTGGTGCCTGCTTTGGGTGACATTCGAGCGCATCAAGTCGCTTTTATGAGCGCCTCAATTCTGATACTGGCGATCGCCACTTTGTTTATCCCCTGGCTTCATGCCTCACGTTCTCAATTGATCCAAGTTGGATTACTCTGGCTCGTGTTGACTCTTGGGTTTGAAATTTGTCTAGGACGCTTTATTCTAGGTTATTCCTGGAGTCGAATTATAGCGGATTATAACCTGATACAAGGTGGTTTAATGCCTTTTGGTTTAGTCTTAGTTGCACTTGCTCCTTTAATTGCCACAAAGCTGCGGAGGATTCTGCCTAGTAGAATTTAACCTGCTTGAAGCTAAATGGATATGACACTCGTCGTCCTGCAACTGTTGATTCCCCTAAGTTTACATAATCAACCTCAACCACGATCATTGCAGCTATGTCTGACTCATCTAGTGACATCATTATTATCGGTGCAGGCATTGCTGGACTGGCGGCGGGATGCTACGCTCAGATGAATGGTTATCGCACCCAAATCTTTGAGTTACATAACTTACCTGGCGGACTATGTACCTCCTGGGAACGCGAAGGATATATCTTCGATGGTTGCCTCTATTATCTGTTTGGTTCTGGAACAGGACAACCTTTCCATCACCTCTGGGAAGAGTTGGGAACCATTCAAGATAGAGAGTTTATCCATCACGATGAGTTCATCAGAGTTAAGGAGCCTACTGGGCAAACCTTGATTGTGTATAGCAACCCCGATCGCCTCGAACAACACCTTAAACGACTTTCTCCAATTGATTGCTGGCTAATTGAGGATCTGTGCGATGGCATTCGGGGATTTACTCGTTTCGATATGTCGTTGCTCTACCAAAAACCAAAGGTGTTAATGGGAGCAGGAGATTGGCTGCGGTTGGGGTTCAAGCTGTTGCCTTTTGTAGGACATCTAGCAAAGTGGGGAAATATTTCTGCCCAAGAGTTTGGCGCGCAGTTCCAAGATCCCTTTCTTCGACGAGCAATTCCTCAAATGTTTGCTTGGAAGGATATTCCACTCATGGTAGGGATGTCGTTGCTGGCTTACTCTCATAACCGTAATGCAGGTGTGCCAGTCGGTGGTTCCCTTGCCTTTGCGCGTGCGATCGCCCAACGATACTTAAATCTGGGCGGCAAAATTCACTTTTCATCTCAAGTTGAACGAGTTCTCGTTAAATCTGACCTTAGCAAACAACAGGCAATTGGTGTACGGCTCTACAACAATGAGGAATGTTACGCTCAACGGGTGATTGCTGCTTGTGATGGTCGAGGGGTGTTGTTCAATCTACTGCCCGATTATGCAGGCGATCGCATCAAGCGTTTATATGATGGGCATCTCCCCACCCATTCTCAAATTCAAGTGTCGCTAGGTGTCAAGCGTAATTTATCTCATACACCCCACTGGACAACCTACCTGCTCGATCGCCCTCTACTTATTGCAGGTGAAGAACGACATGAGATCAACGTCAAGCACTACTGCTACGATCCTACCTTGGCTCCAGTTGGTAAGTCGGTACTGACCGTGATGCTGTCTACGCCCTACGACTATTGGCAGCGAATTTATGGAAGATCGGTTTACCATACAGAGCAGATTCAAGAGTCTGGCATTTTGATTGACCAGCTAGAGCATTTTTACCCTGGTATCAAAGGCGATATTGAGTTTGTCGATGTTGCAACACCCTTGACCTACGAAAGGTATACGGGCAACTGGCAGGGTTCAAACTGCGGATGGCTATTAACAAAAAAAACACTACCGTTGATGATTCGAGGGATTCCCAAAACATTACCAAGGTTACGCAACTTCTACATGATTGGTCAATGGGTTGAACCAGGTGGCAGCGTACCGATTGTAGCAATGTCAGGGCGGAACATCATTCAACAAATTTGTGCTGAAGATAAAAAGCAATTTGTTGTTACAATGCCTTGACTAAAGATTGGTAATCCTGACCAAGTAAGGTACAGCACAAATTATTGTAGCTATACATAGGCAAAAGTTTACTATCAAGGTGCGATCTTGCAAACCAAAAAGTAATTTCTATGGCGTACTAAGTGCAACTGTAATTTTGTGCGATCGCTGTGCGTATTTCTAAAATCAATATTTAAAATACGCCGTTGATGTATTTTTTTTTGGGTTGAGAAATTGATTTAATTTGTTTGGGAATAATGACTAAAGTTGGTTTGGCTTGGATGTTTTGAACTGCGAAGTTACCTTGTACCCGCAGCCAGGAGTTGGGAGTGAAGGTTGCTGCATGGGGTGTATATACAGGTAATCCAAGGGGTACTGTATCGGCTAAACAGCAGCGAATGACGTGGCGTGCGAGAATAAATTGCTCTAGTGATGTTGTTTGCTGTACGAATCCTATGAGATCGACGGGTTCGCCAGGAAATGTTTCTAAGGGATCTTTGACTGAGGTAATTAACCTCCGCCATTGCAAGATATTGCGTTTTTGTGGATTTGGTTCTTCATGCGCAGGTTCAGCGTATTGCCAAATATCAATCGCTGGTTTTTCTGTAAGTGTAAGTCCTGTTACTCGTTTAGCAACGTCTTGTAGTAACTGAAGTGATTTTTGCATCTGCAATTTTATAGTTTCTGTAATTAAATAACTACCCACTACTTAATTCGAGTATCGAGCATTTCAGCTAATTCTTGTTCGGCGAATGCTTTAGTAACTTCTGAACGTAAGTGTTCGACAAACATCGCGCGATGACGTTCAAATTCTGCACTAATGACATCTCGCGGACGTGGCATATTGATTTTGACACTTTCTAGCACCCTGCCTGGACGCGCTGTGAGAACGATCGCGCGGTCTGCTAAAAAAACGGCTTCATCAATGTGGTGCGTTACAAATATGACAGTTTTGTTTGTGCCTTGCCAAATATCGAGCAAAAACTTTTGCATATTGTATCGAGTTTGCACGTCTAAAGCGGCAAAAGGCTCATCCATGAGAATAATATCAGCTTCTAAACATAAAGCCCGCGCGATGCAAGCACGTTGTTGCATTCCACCCGAAAGTTGATGCGGGTATTTATTCGCAAAGTGACGTAAACCCACTTCGCTTAAAAAGTGTTGCGCGCGTCGATAGCGTTCTTTTTTGTTAATTCCTTTTAAAGTAAGTCCAAAAGCAACGTTATCAATTAACGACAACCAGGGTAATAGTGAAGGTTGCTGAAAAATTAACGAGCGATCGCTTTGTGGTGCTTTGATGGGTTCGCCATTATGCAGAATCGTGCCACTCGTAGGCTTTTCTAAGCCAGCAATCATTGATAGTAGCGTACTTTTGCCACAGCCACTTGGTCCAATAATGACGACAAATTCGCCTGAATCGACAGAAAAGCTAATGTCATCAAGTGCGAGTACTTCATCTGTTTCCATTCCCCACGCTTTACTAACGTGCTGACAGACAATTTCACCCATTGGTGTTTTCCTCATCTATATTTGAGCATTACTCTTCCACCACAGCACGCGCTTTTGAATTTGCGCAAATCCGGTATCTAGCAGGTATCCGACAATCCCGATCATTGCCATTCCCAAAAACATGAGTCGCGCATTAAACATCTGTCGCCCTACCATGACGATCGCACCTAATCCGGTATTGACGCCTACCATTTCTGCGGCTAGTACCGCCATCCACGCACCAAATAAGTTCATCCGCAGAATCACAAATAAATCAGGAATAATCGCCGGAATGATAATGTGACGCATCACTTGGCTGCGATTTGCACCGAGTACCCGCGCCGTGTTGATGTATATTTGCTCGACTTTATTAATGCTGTTAATCGTACCGAGTGTGAGAATAAAGAAAATCCCCACGAAAACAACAAAAATTGCCGCACTATCACCAATGCCAAACGCCAGAATTGCTAAGGGTATCCATGCAACCGGCGCAATTGGGGCAAGAAGGGTAATAATTGGGAGCGTTAGCTTACCAAAGATCTGGAAGTAAGACGCTAGACAACCAAAAACAAGTGCAGCAACAAAGCCTAGCGAAATTCCGATAAGTACGCGCTTGAGGGTGGCGGCGATCGCAGTTAAGGCAACAAAATTAGCGCCTGTGCGTTCTACTCCAATTCTTGGTGTCAAAAACTGTTGTTGATTGCCAATTTCTGCTAAAAACTGATGCGGTGGTGGCAAGATCAGCGTATTAACTAGCCCCATTAGTGTTAACAGTTCCCAAATTCCAATAAATAACCCGATAGAAAGAATCCACCATCCAGCATTAATAGCGAATTCTTTTAAATTATGTCGCAGTTTAGAACGCGGTTTATTTGAGTTATTTTTTATTGTAAATTGACTATCAGTATCTGCTTGAGTTTGTTTTGATTTCAACATAATTTATTATCAATTCATATGAAACAACGCCTAATTCGTAATTATTATTCTCCTCTGCCCCTCTGCCCCTCTGCGTCCTCTGCCCCTCTGCTCCCTCTGCGTCCTCTGCCCCTCTGCGTCCTCTGCTCCCCCTAAGCTGCTTCTGTTTTCACTCTCACGCGCTGCCATAATTCTGGACTTTCTTGAATAACTTGCTCTAACAAAGAAAAATTCACAAAGTTTTCATCCGGTTTTTGATTAATATAGTTCAACGCCATCATACTTTCTGCACGCGAATACATAAAATCGCGTTTGCCACGAATATCGACGCCAGGGGGTTGCGCTTGTGCGGCTTGCAGTAAGCTTGCCATATCTGTTTTATAGTATTTATCAATTGTTGTTTGTGCTGCTTCTTCAAAGTTGTTTTCGATTAAATATTGCGCTTCAAAAAAAGTGCGAATGACGTTCTTAACAACTTCTGGTTCGTTTTGAATCAGTTCATTTCGTGCAGCTACTACGCAATCAGGATATCCAGCACCGTAGATATCGGTTCCGTCTCCGAGTACATTACCGTTGGTTGATGTTCTAGCTTTAGTTGCATAAGGTTCAATGCTACTAATAGCATCAACTTGTCCGGCTAAATAAGCATTGAGAACTTCGGTTGAATCGCCAAAGTAAACCATTTCTACATCGCTGTAGCTCATGTTTTCGCGTTGCAGATAATCGTATACAATGATGTCTAAAGTATCGGCTTGAAATGTACCGATTTTTCTACCTTTGAGGTCTTGGAAACTTTTGAATTCTGGTTTAGCGACGACAATTAAGCCTTCAATACCACTTCCAGCAACAACTTGAAAAGATGCACCTTGCGTGTAAGCCGCGATCGCATTTGTAAAGGGAATGACTGCCATTTCGACTTGTCCTGTGGCTAGCTGTGCGGCAATGTCTGCATTAAAAGGTGTTAAGGCGGTTGTGCCACTAAAACCGTATTTCTCGAAGAGTTGTTTTTCGGAAGCGTAGAACAAGGGTAAGTTGCAAAGTCCGCTACCGTGCGAAAATCTAATGGTGCGATTACCTGTGTTAGTTTGATTGTTACTGCACGCATTGAGTAAGATGGGGGCGATCGCTGCTGCTATTCCCATTCCTAAGAAGCGGCGGCGGTTGGGGCGAATATTCAATGGTAGATGGCTAATGACTCCTAGCATAATGTTTTTGCTGTATTAACTGAATGTTTGATGATTTAAACGAACCACAAAGACACATAGGACACAAAGGAAGAAGTGTTTTGGAGAGTTCTTGTGTGAGGTCACAATAAGGGAATAGGAGCGAGTAGTTAGTGACTAGTGAATAGCGATGAGTTTTGAGCGAGTCAACAGATTCATTTATCATCATTGATTCTCCCCTGCTCCCCTGCTTCCTCTGCTCCCTTGCTACCCATACGTATTAACCTTGAAAAAAGTTGAGTACTCTAATGTCGGGCGTTTTGACAGTAGAATGGATGGCAATGGCTGTGGTCTAGCCAACCATCGTAGAATTGTTTGACATAAGGAAAAATTGCTTGCGCTAGTACGCAACGACGTTCTTCTGCGGGAGTTAGAGGGACTTTGAGTGAGTTTGCTAATTCTTCTAGTGCTTCGGCTTTGTCGACTTTGGTGAATTTGCCTTCTTTGTAAATCACTTCTCCTGCAACTATGACTGTCTCTACTCCTGAAGTACGGCTGCGGTGGAGTACGGCATCTAATATGGGAATTGCCTTATCTAGATAGGGATAGGCAATATGTTGCCAGTTCATGATGACGATATCTGCTGCTTTACCTGCTTCTATCGTGCCGATTTCATGTGCAAATCCGGTTGTTTTTGCCCCGTGTTCGGTTGCCATTTGAAAGACTTGTGGTGATGTTGGTACGAATTCATCCATTCCAGGAACGCGATGCAACTTTAAGACGAGGCGCATCTCTTGCAACATATCGCGATCGTCGTTGATTCCGGCTTCATCTAACCCCATACCTACGGTGACACCGCGTTTGACGTAATGATTTAGAGGCGCAATTCCACTTTGCAACCGCAGGTTAGAACTCGCGTTATGGCAAATCATTGTGCCTGATTCTGCTACCAAATCGATGTCGTCTTCGCTAAGCCAAACACCGTGTCCTAGCGTAAGATGCGATCCGAGAATGCCTAAATCGTGAAGATGACGAACGGCACTTTTACCAGTACGTTTTTGAGCATAAACTTTCTGGTATGGTGTTTCCAGTAAATGCATATGCATCCCGACGTCATACTTCAAAGAATAAGTTTGCAGTTTTTCTAAAGCTTCGTCTGAACACCAATGCAAGTTAGCTGGTGCAAGTTGAATGCGAATGCGTCCATCTGCGCTGCGGTTCCATTTTTGCCAGAGATGCTCGAAAAAGTCGAGGTAATCTTGTAGTGGTACTTCTTGCACTTTGAGAATTGCAGCCATTTCTGGGGCAATATGCGCAGGTAGCTTTTTGACAAATTCCTCATTGGCTTCGTAAACAAAGTGATTTTGATCGCGGACTGCAAAGCAGTAAGACGATCGCATCCCAATATCTTGATATGCTTGCAACACTTGATCCGCAATTCCCAACCACGTTGATGCAGGACCTGGACGCCAACCATGAATGTGCTGTACCGTAGTGACTCCTGACTCGATCATCTCAAATGCAGAGTAGAGGGTATCGAGGTAAAGATCGACATTTCGCGCTGCCAGGCGACTTGCAAACCACAACTCTAAAGGGTAATCAGGCGAACCGAGTTGAAATGGTGTCAGTCCTACGTGATGATGACAGTTAATTAATCCAGGTAAAACAATATCTTCGGATGAACCAATGATTTGATTGGGTTGATATTTCTCGATGAGATCTGTGTATTTTCCAACTTCAATAATTTTGCCATTCTGTTGAAAAATAGCGCCGTCTTCAATAATTTCAACATCAGTTCTACTCAGTGCTTTGCAAATTACATATTTGCCACGAATTAATGATGAGTCCATAAGACTTTTGTCAATTCAATTGTTGAAGTACGCTCAAGATTTGGCTAGTCTTGCTAAGAAGAAATTGAATGAACTCAAATCTTTTTGATTTCTTCTTTTGTTGTCAATATTAATTGCTTATTTTATAGAATTCCTCATAGTAGCTCGACGGCTGGCTTCAATCAGGGGTGTTGCGCTAGCGTTCTCAGACGCCTTACCTATAAGCTTTAGCCACGCCAAGCTAAGCTATTTTTTAGCCTAAAAGTCTTTTCATCAAAAAACTGTATCAGATAAAACAAGTTATTAATTTGCAACAGTATTTTTTCGTTAGATAGGCATTTTTGCTAAAGCCAACGATGGCGAAAGTTCAATCGCTCTTGGAGTAAATAGGCAAATTGAAGTAACTCAGCTTCTCCTCTTGGTTTGCCGATTAATTGCATTCCAATTGGTAAACCTGATGTCGTCCAACCGCAGGGAATTGACATCGCAGGTAAACCAGTTAATGAGATTGTGTAGGTAATTGTCAAGTAGTCAATAATATTACGCAGTGGAGTGCGATTGATTTCTAAAATCTCTGGTTGCGCGTGTAGAAATGGTGGAATACTAGCACTGACAGTTGCAAGAATATCGTATTTTTCAAAGAAGTTTAAGAAGTTAAGATACAGGCGATCGCGTTCGGCTTCTGCTTGTAAAAGATCCGCTGCTAAAATTCCCTGACCGCGTTCAATATTCCAACGCACACTTTCTGAAAGTAAACTGGCATACTTTGCGTAATGATGCTTTTGTTTGTGTAACAACGTTGCGGCGCGTAGTGTTTCAAAGGCAAATTGTGCCATCGAACAATCAGGATGTGTAGCATCTACCTGAGGACATAAACTTGCAACTTGGGCGATCGCCCGTTGAAAAACTGCCTCAACTTCAGCATCAATCGTAGCAATTCCTAAATTAGCACTGAAGCCAACTCGCACGCTTTTCGATAAGCGATCGCATATCTGCGGTGAAAAGTCTGGTATATGCCACTGACTACCTACCGATATTGGATCGCCCCAATCTTCACCGGCGATCGCCGCTAGCATCAATGCAGCATCTTCTACCGTACGCGCCAATATTCCATCGGTATCTAGATAATCCCACAGCAACATCTTGCGACGACGCGGAATCCGCCCAGCCGAAGGACGCAATCCCACAATATTACAAAAGCTTGCCGGAGTTCGTACCGATCCACCCATATCAGTGCCTTGGGCTAAGTAACACATCCCCGTTGCGACAGCGACAGCTGCACCGCCACTCGATCCGCCCGATGTGTAATTGGGGTTGTAAGGGTTAGCCGTTGGTCCATACAGTGAATTCGTACAATGCGCGCCTAAACCAAATTCAGGCGTATTTGTTTTACCAAGTAAGATACCGCCACAAGAACGCGATCGCGCAACGCACAGTTCATCGTGTTGGGGAACATAATCTTGATAAATGACTGAACCAAACGTTGTGCGCACTCCCGCAGTTGGTGTCAAGTCTTTTGCTGTAAAAGGAACACCATGCAAAATTCCAAGAGTTTGCCCTTGTTCAATCGCAGCATCAGCTTGCTTTGCTTCTGTTTGGGCGCGATCGCGGCAAGTTGTAATCATTGCTTTAAGGCGATCGTTGTGTTGTTCAATTTGTTCAAAACACGCAGCAACTGCCTCAACAACTCGAATCTGCTTACTTTGAATTGCTTGCACAAGTTCTGTCGCCGTTAACCGATGAATCATATAATTCGTACTTCGTAATTATTATTCTCCTCTGCGTCCTCTGCCCCTCTGCCCCTCTGCGTCCTCTGCGCCCTCTGCCCCTCTGCGTCCTCTGCCCCTCTGCCCCTCTGCCTCTCTGCTAAACTTTAGGACGGGCGAAACTGGATAAACCACACGGTAAAAACTTACCACGCCCTTTTTGCACCATGACTTCCCCTTGCTGATATACAATCTCACCCCGCGATATTGTCACTTCAGGATAACCTTGCAGTGACATACCTTCGTAAGGGGTATAGTCTACGTTGTGGTGCAGCATCTCATTTGCGATTGTGACTTGTCGCTGCGTATCCCAAATAACAAGATCGGCATCCGAACCAATTGCGATCGTGCCTTTTTGCGGATACAACCCGTAGAGTTTGGCGGGATTCGTTGCAGTGAGGGCAACAAAAGTATTTAAATCAATCCGTCCTTGATTTACACCTTCCGAAAATAGTAACGGTAATCGAGTTTCAATGCCAGGAATACCATTAGGAACGTATTGAAACGAACCGTGCGTACCGCAAATTTGTTTACCTTGCGGATCGGCATAACGAAATGGTGCGTGATCTGAGGAAATGACTTGAAAGACACCATTGCACAATCCATTCCAAATCACCTGCTGATTTGCTTTGTCGCGTGGTGGGGGGCTACAAATGCACTTCGCGCCCTCAAAGCCAGGTCGATCTAAATCAGCTTCGGTTAAAAATAAGTATTGCGGGCAAGTTTCTGCATAGATGCGTAATCCGCGATTTTGCGCCCATTGAATTTGCTCGACAGCTTCTGCACCAGAAACATGAACAATTAAAATGGGTACGTCTACAAGTTCGGCTAAGGCGATCGCCCGATGTGTTGCTTCGCGTTCGACAACCTGCGGACGGGCTGTAGCATGATAGCGTGGAGAGGTTTTACCGAGTTGTGCTAATCGCTGTACCATCCAAGCGATGCAATCGCTGTTTTCGGCGTGAACCATCACAAACGCACCTTCTTGACGCGCTACAGCTAAGACATCAAGTAAAGCGCGATCGCTCAATTTCAGATCGTCATAAGTCATGTAGACTTTGAATGACGTATAACCCTTCCCAATAAGTTCAGGAAGTTCTTCATCTAAAACTTGTGGTGTAGGATCGGTGACAATCAAGTGAAACGCGTAATCAATGACTGCTTTGTCAGTGGCACGTTGATGATAATCCTCTACTGCTTTTAAAAGAGAATTTCCTTTCATTTGACACGCAAAGGGAATCACCGTCGTCGTACCACCACACAAGGCTGAGAGAGTACCAGTGTAAAAATCATCCGCCATCACCGATCCGTCATTCATCGGTTGATCCATATGACAGTGCGCGTCAACACCACCAGGTAAAACGAGTTTATCGGTAGCATCAATTTCTTGCGTTCCCTTGGGAAGTTCCGCTGCAAGTGCGACAATTTGTCCTTGACGAATGCCAATATCGCAATTCATCACATCCGCTGCTGTTGCTACTTTGCCATTACGAATGACTAAATCAAATTCTGTCATATCCCCTACTTACCAATTGAGTGCGAGAATAAACTACCCCATCCCTCAACGCGGCTAGCATCAACGCCAGCAATACAAAGCGATTTCCAAACGGCTACTGCAACAGTGTCGTAGATTGGAATCCCAAGTTCTTGTTCTAATTCAGCTACTAATGGTGCAGCCCGCAAATTAGTACAAAAAGTCAAAATAGCTTGTGGTTGTTGTGCCGCTACAGTGCGAATCATTGAAGTTAGCTTATCTGCGGTAACTTCCGAAAAATCAAAGTTAACTGATAAATTGAGGTGTTGTTCAGCAATACAATGAAACCCTGCTTCGGCAAAGTTGACGATAATTCGTTCTTGGACATCAGTAAGATATGGCGTAACAAGTCCAAACTTGGTGATGTGGCGCGATCGCAAAATTTCTAGAAGTGCTAACACCGAAGTTGTTGCCGGAATTTTTGTCGTTTCTCTAATCTGCTGACACAGTTGTATATCAGCCTCAAATCCTAACCATCCTGCGGATGTGCCATTCCAGGCGATCGCATCCACTTTAGCATCAGCTAAAAGTTGCGCAGCATCAACCAGTGGCGTGTTGTCAAACTGCTGTAACGCTTGCTCTTGCAACGATATCTCTGTCACGCGAAACCGCCCAAAATGTGCTGAAACTTCAGGCAAGCTACTCACCATTGCACTCGTTATTGGTTCGAGAACAGTGTTAGAAGAAGGAGTAAGCATTCCTAACAGAATTCGCTTAGCCATGCATGACTCGCATAAATCGAAAACAGTACACTGATGCGATGCTCAAAAGTGTAAATAAGTGGGTAAAAATAAATCTCACTTAAGGGCTGGTAGTTGGTAACTGGTAATTGGTAAATATCTTTTTTCTCATTACCGACTACCCATTACTCAACAAATGTCAAGTGTAATGTTTAATTATGCCCGCCTACTTACTACGAAAATAACCTGATTTTTTTGCACAACAATACATGAAATTATCGAATTACTGTATACAAAAATAATGATAGAAACTGTATTCCAAACTACATTTAATCAATTCATAATTATTTACTCCTCCTAGCAAACCGCATAAAGTTCAAAGTCCCCTAAAATTAGGGGATTTAGGGGGCGAGAAGCTTTGTGTAAATACAGTAGACATCATGGACGTTAAATTAAAAGAAGGCTATCCGCTACACAGGAGATGTAAGATTGACTTCGCAATTGCCACAACGTAGTAAGCCGCTATACGAACAAACGTATTTAGCCTTGCGTTCAGCAATTTTATCAGGTGAAATTTCTGTAGATGAGCGACTCATCGAAAGTCAACTTGCACAACGTTTTCAAGTAAGTAGAACTCCAGTACGCGAAGCAATTCGCCGCTTGCAGCAAGAAAACTTACTAGCGTCGGATGGTGATGGGGCACTATACATTACTAAGCTTTCGTTACACGATGCCATTAAACTCTACGATTGCCGAATTGCGCTAGAACAGCTAAGTGTTGTAGGAGCCTGTGAAAACGCTACCACCGAACAGTTAAAAGCAATTGAGCAAACACTTGTCCAAGCTGAAAGTTTAGCACAGCAAGGACACAAGCAATTGCAAGACAAACTACTCGATCTGAATTTTGACTTTCATCGTTTAATTGCCCAAAGTTCAGATAATCCTTGGTTAGTACCGCTATTGGATCGTCTATCAAATCATACTCGACTGCTCAGAACTCAAACATTACAAACTGAACCCGACATTACAAACATCCACAGCGAACATCGACAAGTGTATGAAGCGATCGCCCATCGCGATGCACCAGCCGCCGTAAAATACATCACGCATCATCTCACAGCAAGCCAGCAGCGAATTATAGAAATATTCGAGCGATCGCATTTAACAACGTCGTCAGCAGAAACGATTCCTCAACAAGAAGCGCTACAATGCCCTCGGTGCTTATCTTTTGAGGTAAGCCGCAACGGACGGCGCATGGGTAAACAAGGTTATATTTGTAAACAGTGTAGACGGCAGTTTCTTGCTACCTATGAATCATCGCGCTACTCAGCAGAAATTCAACAGAAGTGCATAACCTTACACAACAACGGCATGGGATTTCGCGACATTGAGCGAATCACAGGTGTGAATCATAATACAATTATTCGCTGGGTAAAATCTGCTCAAGACAAATAAATACTTAAGGGTTGGTAACTGGTCATTGGTAATTGGTAAGAATATCTATTTTCCATTACCGATTACCCATTACCCGACAATTATTGTATGTGATATTTAACTATGCACACCCACTTTAGACAGTAATCCAGAATTTGCTGTTTCTGGGTTACAGTGGCGCACGTTAAGATCTGAGCAGTTCGTCTTCAGAGAGGGTCGTTATGGTACAGTACAACCCGTTACAATTCCTTCCCACCGAGGAAGAACTGCCTGAAACTGACCATAAGCCTGTGGATAGTCAACTCCAAGTTCTGATTGCTTCCCTGCTAGATGATATTCTATCCTGGGTCTTCCGTCACCGCACAGACTGGTTTTGGGGTATAAACATGGGTGTCTACTATGACCTGCAAAAGCCGCCCATTGTCCCAGATGGCTTTTTATGCTTAGGAGTTGAGCGGCTGGTAAAGCAAGGCGGTAGGTTAAGTTATGTAGTTTGGCAAGAGGGTAAAATTCCCGTTTTCGTCCTAGAGTATGTGTCTAAAACTTACGGCGGAGAGTACGACACGAAGAAAGATGATTATGCAAATCTTGGCGTGACCTACTACGCAGTTTACAACCCAGAGTATTACATTCGTCACAATCATAGTCCCTTTGAGGTGTATCGTTTAGTGCATGGGACGTATGTACTGCAATCGGGCGAACCATTTTGGATGCCGGAAATTGGTTTAGGGATTGGTAGAGCGCAGGGAACATACCGGGGGTGGAATCGCGAGTGGTTGTACTGGTATGATTCAGAGGGAAACCGATTGCCCTCACCAGATGAAAGGGCAGAACAAGCTTATCAGCAGCTAGAACAGGAGCGACGCAAGACAGAGGAACTGATTGCCAGATTAAAAGAACGGGGAATCGATCCAGATACCCTTTAGAATTAGGCAAGCGAGTGAAGAAACTGGGCTATTTCAAGTAATTCCCGATCGCACAAGCGTTTTCCAACCAGCTGAATACCCAAAGGCAAACCGTTACTCATCCCTACTGGAATACTAATTGCAGGTAATCCACACAATGTCCATAAGGCACAAAAGACGGGAGAACCAGTATTTTCTAGTCCATAGGGTGCAGTACCCGTTGTCACTGGTGTCAAAATAGCATCAAATTCTGAGAAAATTTTTGCCAGTGTGATGTTGTATTCAACAACAGCATGACGAGCTTGAGAGTATGCGATCGCATCTACGTTTCGTCCTCTAACAATTAGTTGCTGCAACTTAGAAGACATCTTCTGCGCATAAAGATCGTAATCTGCGCCATGATTTGCCGCAATACCTGTCGCACAGAGAATATCAACACGATCGAGATACGCATCAAATTCTGACGGTAAATCTACCTGTGAAACCGTTGCACCTGCCGCAGTCAGTGTTGTGACGCTATCGAAAAGTACTTGTTTTGCTTCGTCTTTGATTTGATACCATTGTGAACTCAGAATAAGTGCAAACTTAAGATGATTCTTGCGTGGTGGTGGAGTAATCAACGTACCGTAACAATCAGGATCGCGCGGATCAATTCCAGCTAACACACTCAATACTAAATCAATGTCTGCAATACTACGCCCAAAAATACCAACACAATCGAGTTCGCGACTGCTTGGCATCAAACCATAACGTGAAATCACGCCAAAACTAGGTTTGAAACCAAAAATTCCGCAGTAAGCCGCAGGGCGTAATGTGGAACCAACCATTTGCGTACCAATTGCGATCGGCACCATTCCATCAGCCACTGCTGCTGCTGAACCACTTGAACTTGCGCCAGGAGTGTGTTCGGGGTTGTGAGGATTGCGAGTTTTATTCGGGCGAGCAATCGCGTACTCCGTCGTAACTGTTTTCCCCACAATTACCGCACCCGCTGCTTTGAGGCGTTCAACAACTGCTGCATCATACCCAAACTGGCGTCCTTGATGAATTGGCGTTCCCCATCCCGTCGGCATATCAACGGTTGCAAACGTATCTTTAATGCCAACCGGAACACCATGCAGTGTCCCTAATACTTTACCTTGCGATCGCACTCGATCGCAATATTGAGCTTGCACAAGCGCATTAGGATTAAGGTATTCCCAAGCCCCAATTACAGGTTCTCGTTCGCGAATCCGCGCCAAACATGCTTCAAGAACTTTGACAGCACTACCCTGCTGCATCTCTTCAACAATAGTTTGAGCAGTTGGGTAATCTGTCATAATGTGGGCGATCGTAATACTTCACAAAGTCAAAAATACAAATAATTTCTCCTCTGCGTCCTCTGCGTCCTCTGCTCCCTCTGCTTTTCAATGATTCCCCAAGAAAAACAACTCACCAATCTTGGTATATTCCACCGCACCGCCCAACCGCGTAATCGGCTTCATGCGAACAGTATCAACTAATCCCATTTCAGGACGATACAAATCTTCGCGTACGTGAAAGCGCAAAACACGACCTAACACCATAACATTCGTAGCACCTTCCACAGGAACAATCTGCGTGACTTGACACTCCATCGCCACCGCAGCATCAGCAATCCGTAACGGCTGCACGTCAGTTGCAGAAATAGTATTGAGTTTTGCCACTTCAAATTCATTCACCCCATAAGGTAAATCAACAGCGGTTTCAATCATCGCGTTTGCCATTGTTTCATCGACAATATGACAAACAAACTCCTTAACTTCGCGTACATTACGCAACGTGTCTTTTTCTTTAGGTTCCTTTGTTTGCCGATACGAAACCGAGAACATGATTGTAGGGGGAAAACCCGCAACCGCATTGAAAAACGAATAAGGGGCAAGATTCGGTTTACCATCTTTACTGATTGTGGACACCCATGCGATCGGACGCGGTGCAACAATGCTAGTTAGTAAATGATAAGGAGCGCGAGGCTCCATTTCTTCAGGCACAAAAGAAATCATTATGCCTGTACCTCTCGATTAAACCGCTCAATCCACGCCGATCGCTGCGTATTAATCGTTTTCCAATCTAAAATACTTACCCTTTGCATAAACTCACTTAATGTATTTGCTTGTAGCTGTTCAGCAATCTCAGGTGCTAACTGTACATTTCTATTTGCCGGAACGTAGAAATAGGGACTACTCGCAAGATACGACTGCACTTCGTCAGAAAGCGCTACATCAATATACGAAACCGCTACATCTAGACCCGATCGGGGATTGCTCACAACGTTCATGCTGTAACGTGCCCCAACAAGTCCGGATTCGGGAACTGTCCACTCGATTGGTATACCACGAGTTTTCAAATACGCAGCATCGTTATGCCACATCGGTGCAATGTCAACTTCTCCTTGTTGAAACAACGTCAACAATGCGCCAGGATTTGCGGCAACACCATTCACATTCGGTAAAATTTCTTTGAGCATAGCGAACGCGGGTTCAATATTCGATTCACCGCCTCCCCGCGTGCGTGCTAACTCGACCATAAAGCTCGTTCCAAGTACGCTATTCATACTCACCAAGCCAGCACTACCAGCAAGATTGCTGTTCGACAAAGCTTCCCAAGATGTTGGTGGAGTTTGGATTCTTTCTGTGTTGTAAGCCAGCACAACTCCTTGCGCATAAAAAATAGGCGCAAAACCTTCAGGACTCAGAAACGCAGACTCAATATTTTTAATATTCTCACTCGCATCTGCGGGAAATTTTTGAATTAAACCCTCGCTAATGGCGATATTCGTCTGTCCATCATCTAGCAACACCACATCAAACGGTGGATTCGTTGCAGATGCTTTGAGACGCGCGACTTGCTCAAATGCTAATAACGGTACAATACTTGCTTGCGTTCCTGTAGCCTCAGTAAACTCAGGGACGATTTTTTCGCGAGTCAATGTTTCGGTTGTCCCGGGAAACGCTGCTGTCACAAACTGTCCGCCACCTTGAGTGGGTGACGATGTATCCGTAGCTGTATCAGTAGCACAACTTTTGAGCAATAAACTTGCTCCTGCAAACATAGCAGCACCGAGGACAGTACGACGCGAAAACTGATGAGCAAATAACCTTGACATATGTTTAATCTAAACAACTTGTAAAAACGACATTAACTATCCACCGCGAAGCAGCGAAAAACCCCAAGGTGATTTAAGTGGAAGATGATAATGTTGCTCAACGTCACTAACGCCAAAGCGAAACGAACATCTAAAAATGGAAATTCTTCAGATAAAGCGTAATCAAGCTGATGGTAAAACTCACCGATATGAAAGACAACTTCGTAGTTACCAGGCTCAACATTTTCACCACGAACCACAGAATGATCTAACACGCCTTGGTGCGATAACACACCTGCCGCAATCTTATCGCCACCAACTTTAAAAATCTCCACTACCATTCCAGCCGCCGGTAATCCCCGCGTCACATCAACAACATGAATTGAAATTCCACCAGCCATAAAAGCGCTTCAAGAAGAATGAATTAGTAGAGAAAAGGATTGCTTTACTGCGAAGTTGCTGAGTGAATGGTAAAGTCTTGTAATACCAATTACCAATTACTCATTACCTATTCCCTCTTCCTTTAAGACTTAACCAAGAACTTAGATAAACCCGAAACCCGCTCCATCAATACCATCAACAACGCCGTGATCGCGATTAAAATTCCTGAAATCGCGGCGGCGCGGACATCTAAATCATTTTCAATCATTGACCACATCCGAATTGGTAAAACTTCGGTACGCGCATCGGATAAAAACAAGGAAACCGTAATATTGTCAAACGAAGTCAAAAATGCCATAAATGCGCCTGTAATCACCCCTTGTTTAATCAGCGGTAGCGTGACGTGAAAGAAGGTATACACGGGACTTGCACCTAGTACAGTTGAAGCTTCGCGCAGCGATGTTCCCAGTTGAATCAAACTTGCGAGTGTTGTGCGCAGCAAGTAAGGAATACAAATGACAACGTGACTAATCACAAGCGTAATTAAGGAAAGTCTGATTCCCAGTAAACTGAAATAAGTCAGAATTCCCAAGCCTACGGCAATACCAGGTAACGCCAAAGGCGACATCACGAGTGCATCCATTGCGGCTACCCAGCGGGCGCGACTGCCTGCCATTGCTAAAGAAGCACAAACACCGAGTACGATACAAATTAACGTTGTCCACAACGCCGCTTGAAAACTAGTTATCGCAGCCGACCATAATTCTGGATAGTCGAACAACGCGATATACCACTGCAATGAAAAACCTGTGGGAGGAAAGCGTAACGTTTGCGCTGAACTAAATGAAGCAATTAAGACAACTAAAGTTGGCATTGTGAGAACAATGAGACTAAAAATCGCAATGCCCCACATGACCCAATTAAAAGATACGCGGTCTAATTTATCAGCCTGACTTGAGGAAGCGCGTACTGTTGTGGTATTTGACACAGGTTAACTCCTAGCGAACGTAATCACGACTTTTCTGACCCAAACTACTGAGTCCAAAGACAACAATTAAGACCATGACAAGTAAAATTGCAGAGATAGTTGCTGCAAACGAGCGGTTTAACAGCACAACACCTTGCTGATAAATCAGCGTTGGCATATACATAATTTGCCCGCCACCAATAATCGAGGGAGTCACGAACGAACTGACGGTAATGGCAAATACAAGCAAGCAACCGGAAATGATTCCAGGTAATGTCAGCGGAAAAGTAATTTTCCAAAATGTCCGCCAAGCGCCGCCACCTAAACTTGCTGATGCTGCGGCGAGTCGCGGGTCGATTTGTGCTAGCGATGCAACGATGGGCAAAATCATCAAAGGTAGCTGAATTTGCGTCATGGCGATCGCGACTCCTTGATGCGTAAACAGTAACCTAACTGGGTCTTCGATGAACCCTATGCCTTGTAGCAGCGAATTGACGAGTCCTTGTCTTCCTAAAATGACAACCCAGCCGAAAGTCCGCACTACCGAACTGGTAAGCAGCGGTAACAGAATCAAAAAAGTCAAAAGTCCTTTCCACTTCGCGGGTGCATTTGCATAAATATACGCGACAGGATAGCCAAACAACAAACAAGCAAGTGTTACTTGCACTCCTAACCAAAACGTATCGAGTAGAACCTTGCGATTTACAGCATCTTGGAAGAATTGCCAATATTGCGCCAAAGTAAAGCTAGGGACATCAGGCGCGGTTTGAAAGCTTGATGCCAGTAAAACAGCCAAAGGCGCGACGTAGAATAAATGTAAGAAAATGGCGAGTGGTAGTGCTAGTTGCCATTCTCGTGGGGCAAATAACTTTGCAGTCATATTATATTTTTACCTCTCGATCAAAACGCTCAATCCAAGCTGAACGATTAGGGTTAATTGCTTGCCAATCTGGAATAAAGACCACTTCATCTAAGCGATCGCTCGGACTTTTCCCCAATTTTTGCGCGAGTTCTTCTGGAATCGGCGCGTCTTGGTGCGTGGGAACAAAGTTATAAGGTGGCTGCGCCATCGCACTTTGCACTTCTAACGAAAGTGCTGTATCAATGTAAGCTGCTGCAAGTTCCGTCGCGCCGGAGTTTCTCACAATTTGCAATGAGGAACTCGATGAAGCTAGTTCTTCGGTAGGAGCAACCCACTCGACACTGGCTCCTTTACTACGAATACCGCTTACATAGTCGAACCAATGCGGCGCGATATCAATTTCACCCTGTTGTAACAACGTTGCTAAACTTCCTGGATTGGGCGCAACCGCCGCTAGATTCGGACGAAGCTGCGTTAACTTGCGAAAGGCACCTTCCGCGTCATTTTCACTTCCCCCCTCTAAGCGCGCCAGTTCGACAAAAAACGTCGTTCCCAACCCGCTTTCTAACGAAGGAATCCCGACGCGATCGCGATACTCTGAATGCCAAAGTTCTAATAGCGATCGCGGTGGATTTTTTATTCGTTCGGGATTATAAGCAATTCCCAAAACTTGCGACGCCACCATTGGGGCTAATCCTTGATTGCGATACTGCGGCAAAATACTGGCATAATTTTGACTTGCATCTTGCGGAAATTCTTGCAGAACGCCTTCTGCTTGTGCCGTAAACATTGGTCCTTCAGGAATCAAAATCACGTCATACGGCGGTGATGTCCGCGCGGCAATCACTTTAGCTACAGCTTCTAAACCTGGTTCAGAAATCACGCGCACATTCGCGTTATGCGCTTTTGTAAATGAACTTGCAAGTTCGCGACGATGCCCCTCTTCCCAAGAACCACCATAAGTTGTCACAATTAATTCTTGCGTACTTGATACCGAATCTGTTGCGTTTTGACATCCTTTTAATATCAAACTAGAACCAATAAAAAGTCCTGCACCAAGCACGGCGCGGCGAGTCATTTTAGTGGTAGGTCTGTGATACATAGTGTTTTCAGTAGATGGAAGCAGAGGGGCAGAGGGGCAGAGGAGCAGAGGAGCAGAGGAGCAGAGGAGCAGAGGGGCAGAGGGGCAGAGGAGCAGAGGAACAATTAATTATTGTTAGTACGAATGGATGAATTTTCGGCTTATACAACCTTGATTTCATGAGTCCGCGCAAGTGGACTTTGTTTTTCAGCCGCGACTTCAGTCGCCAGGCTATCTTCACGTCAAACTTGCACTTCGCGGTCAAAACGCTCAATCCAAGCTGTACGCTGTTTATTAATGGCGTTCCAATCAAGGAGTACTAATTTATCTAAAACCTCTGCTGAGCTATTACCTAGTTTTTCTGCCAACACCCCTGATAAGACAACGTTGCGATTAGAAGGTAAAAAGTAGTAAGGCTCCGATGCCATCGCCGTTTGTACCTCAGTACTCAGCGCAGTATCAATAAACGCCGCTGCTAATTCTGGCTCGACACTTGTATTTCTGACGATTTGCTGCGCGGGACGTAAAGCAATTCCGCCTTCTTGCGGCATTACCCAATCGATATTGACACCGCGCGATCGCAGCGCTACAACGTTATTCAAATCGTGCGGTGCTAAATCAATTTCCTCTTGCTGAAAAAGTGTCGCTAACGCCCCTGCATTCGCAGCAATTCCTGCTAAATTTGGTTTTAAGTCTTGAAGTGCAGCAAACGCTGGTTCTATATTAGTTTCATCTCCGCCGCGCATTTTCGCAATTTGCACCATCAAAGAAGTCCCTTGAGTCGTCTGCATTCCTTGCATAGATACGCGATTGCGATACTGAGAATCCCACAGATCTTCCCAAGATGTCGGCGGCGTTGCTACCGTTTTAGGATTATAGGCAATACCCATAACTTGAACGCCTGTCGTTGGTGCCCACCCATCAGGATTTTGCAACTCTGGTAAAACATCAGCGTAATTTTGAATTAAATTAACGTTAGGCTTGACAAATAACTGTTCTTGTGGTGCAGCATTAAACGGTCCTTCATCAAGTAAAACAACATCAAACGGCGGATTGTTAGGCGATGCAGTGAGTTGCGCGACTTGCTCTAGCGACACCATTGGCACTAAGCTCACTTCGCCGCCATGCGCTTGAGTGAAAGCCGGAATCAGAACATTGCGATAAAACTGTTCCCAGCTACCAGCGAAGCACGTCGCAATAATTCTGCTACTTGTATTACTATCACTTGTTGTCGTTGTTCCACCGCAAGCTTTAAGCAGTAAACTTGCGCCTGCAAACAAACTTGTTCCTAGCATGGCTCGACGACTCATGACGAGCATTCTCTGGTTTTGCATGGTTTTTCAACTGTAACTTCTCGGTTAAAGCGCTCAATCCATTGCGATCGCTGTTGAGACGTTGCCCCATCTTGATAGATAAACGTTTCGTACTCGTCAAACTGGTACTAAAATACTTTGGTGGGCATCTTCCCAGTTACCGGCAATGAATTACTGCTTCCTTATCCTGTCATCGCCATACCTGCCATGAAACTTGCGTCTAGAGATGATTCATAGATTTCAGTTGAATAACTAAGAATGTATAGCTACGCTCAACTCACTGCGGGAAACAATGCACAAGCGTGCGGCGATGCGAGTTCCAGATAAATTTGTTGTCCTTGTTGCAGCGGACGCGATCCAGGAAGGCGCGGTTGTGTCACCTTAACTTTGGTGTTAGGTGCGATTTGCACCTCGTATGCCATCACAGCCCCTAACGGTAAACACATTTCGACGATGGTTGGTAGAGAATGCGTACTAGGTTGCGTTTGAATTCGCAAGTTTTCTGGTCGGACTGCGAGCAAGACATCGTTATGCGATTGTAATGTATCGTGATTGGCAACTCGTAGTTTTCCGCCGCCTGGAACTTCTACCACGCAATCTGAAGTATCGCGTTCGACAAGTTTACCTGGTAGAAGGTTACACGTACCCACAAAGGTACTGACAAACAGTGTGGCAGGTTGGTCGTAGATTTGACTTGGAGTACCAAATTGATGAATGGTTCCCTGCGACATAACTGCAATGCGATCCGACATACTCATGGCTTCTTCTTGGTCGTGAGTCACCAGAATCGCTGTAATTCCTTGTTCTTTGAATAAACGACGAATTTCAATTTGCATATCAAGGCGCAGATTTTTATCCAATGCGCTGAAAGGCTCATCTAAGAGCATCAGTTTCGGTTCTACGGCTAAAGCCCGCGCGATCGCAACTCGCTGTTGTTGTCCGCCGGATAATTCACTCGGATACCGCTTGGCAAGATGACCGAGTTGCACAAGTTCGAGCATCTCGCCAACTTTATTGGCAACTCTACCACGCGGCACGCGGTTAGCACGCAAGCCATATGCCACGTTGTCCCAAACACTCATGTGGGGAAACAAGGCGTAGTTTTGAAAGACAATTCCTACACCCCGCTGCTTGGGTGAAAGTGCGCCTACCGATTGACCATCGATCAGAATTCTGCCAGAAGTTGGTTTGAGAAAGCCAGAAATAATTCGCAGCAGCGTTGTTTTACCACAACCACTTGGACCTAGTAAGGAGACGAATTCACCTGGTTGAATATTCAAATGAATATCTTGCAGCGCCACCATGTCTCCAAAACGATGCACGATCTCCTCAAGCGCTAAGCTATGACCAGAGTAGACTTCACGAGATTGAACTGGAACAGGGCTGGTGACTAAGTCAATATGCTTTACCGATTCCATGATTTATTTACACTAAGTAGGGTTTATATCAGCGTCGCAATATAATTTGCAATAATTCGACATCTTACTTTGTGCAGATTGTGTATTCGTTCAACAGAAATATTAAACTAATGATTGACTAGGATACTGTATACAAAAAAGCATGATGTATCACAGACAACAAAATTTTCAGCGTTGTTGAGCGATAAACAAATTGCATACAGTCTACAGCAATAACGAAGTGTGAATATCAATTGCTATAGCAAATTGTCTCTGGACACATTAAAGAATCTGATTGCCATACTGTCGTTATTTTTACTAACTTTCCTGCTGCCAAGCTGTATCTTCATGCTTACTTTGGAACGCTCAGAAAACGACTTATGTCTGATTTAATACGGATGTCGCGTCGCGCTCTTTTGGGTGCTGGACTTTTTGCAGGAACAAGCTTATTACTCAAAGGTTGTGGTGGAAACGAAGCCTCGCAAGGCAACGGTGGTAGACTTGTTGCCGCAACTTTTACCGGAAGTTGGGAAGAAGCACACCGAACGATTTTAGTGCCTTATTTTACCCAAAAAATGGGAGCTACAGTCAACTTAGTACCACAACTAGCGATTGACCAAGTTGCACAACTCACAGCATCAGCAAATAGCCCGCCGTACGACGTGACGCTCTTAGATGAAGGACCATTTCGCAATGCTCCAGTCGAGCAAATTTTACAACCTTTTCCCGTTGACCTGAGTGAAAACTTTCAAGATCTGTTACCAGAGTATCAAACAAAAGCAGATCAATGGGGACCGACAATAGCTGTGCAAGCAATTGGCATTGGCTACAACACCGATCGCATTTCTACACCGCCGACATCGTGGGAAGATTTATGGAAGCCAGAATACGCAGGTCGTCTTGGGCTTGTGAGCATGCAAAGTACCGTAGGAACAGCTTTTATGGTGCAACTTGCGCGGATGCGCGGTGGTGGGGAAAACAATATTGAACCTGCTTTTGAGGCAATTCGCGAAATTTTACCCAACGTTGCTGCGGTTGCGTCTAATCCTGGTGCGCTTTCGGTTTTGTTTCAGCAAGGTGAAATTGATATTGCCCCGCATTATTTAAACAATATGGCTCCGCTTACAGCCGCAGGAACTCCAGTTGATTGGGTTGTTCCGCAAGAAGGCGCGCTTTTGATTAGCCCGTCGATGCACATTGTCAGGAATCCCAGAGAACGCGAACTCGCTGCTGCGTACATTGATGCAGCCATTAGCCCAGAGGTACAAACGCAAATGGCATCAGCACCTTATTATTTTGTACCAACGAATAGCAAAGCTCAAATTTCTGGTTTCATTGCTGAAAGACTAGGTAGTACAACTGAAGCAGTTGTTGATAAGCTTGTGCCGCTTGATTGGCAAACAATCAGTAAAAACTTGCCAACGTGGATTGAACGCTTCAACCGTGAAGTTGTGGTTTAACTAATGAGCACGCCAAAAACGGATAAATTGCTCGTTAAAAATGCTTTGGTACTAGCATCAGGGGATGCACCAGCGCGATCGCAGACAGATATTTTAATTGACAAAGGAACGATTGTCACCGTTGCTACGAATATAGCGATTCCTCCAGGCTGTACCGTCATTGATGCAACAGGGCTATTAATCGCTCCTGGTTGGATTAATGGACACTTTCATTCGCACGAACATTTTCATAAAGGACGATTTGACAACTTACCGCTTGAGTTGTGGATGCACTTTGTGCGTCCGCCAATTGCACCGCCACCACTCACACCAGAGCAAGTGTATCTGCGAACGACGATCGGCGCGATCGAAGCAATTCGCACAGGAACAACGTTTGTTGTTGATGATGTCAATCACGCTCCTCATTATTCTATGGAGTGTATTGATGCGGTTTTTCAAGCTTATGAAGATATCGGGCTACGCGCATTAGTGAGCGTGAGTTTATACGATCTGCCGTTTTACCGTACCGTACCTTTCTTTGATGAAGAAATGCCAGTGCATCTGCGCGAACAACTCGATCGCCAAGCGTTACCGAATCGCGATCGCCTATTAAATATTGCGCAACACCTAGCACAAACGCGCCATCCAAATCAACACCGAGTCGGGTATATCGTTGCACCTTCAGCACCGCAGCGTTGTAGTCAATCTTTTCTCGTTGAGCTTGAAAAACTTGCAAAAACGTACGATTTACCCCTCATGCTGCATTTACTCGAAACGCGTTTGCAAGCGGTTACGGGTCAATTATTTTACCAGCGTTCGATGACCGAGTATTTAGCCGATTTGGGTTTTTTAAGCGATCGCGTTGCTTTGCAGCATTGTGTTTGGCTAACACCACATGACGTGGAACTGATTGCTGAATCAGGAGCGAGTGTTGTTTACAATCCACTATCTAACCTCAAACTCGGTAGCGGTAGAATGGCGGTACGGGCAATTCAAGATGCAGGAGTGAATATTGCGCTTGCGAGTGATGGCTGCGGATCGCGAGATAGTCTCAATATGCTCTCTGTCGTACAGGCGGTGGCGATGCTCAATAAGTCACCGACAACCGCTCCAGAACACTGGATTTCTGCCGAAGAAGCGTTTGAGTTGGCAACAGTAGGTGGGGCTAAAGCCTTTGGCGTTGCGCAACTCGGAAAAATTGCCCCAGGCTACAAAGCTGATTTTGTCGGCTACCGACTCGATGCGCTATCGTTTGTACCGTTGAATCATCCATTACGACAACTCGTGTATGCAGAAACAGGTGCTGCTGTTGATTTAGTTGTTGTCGATGGCGTTGCTGTGATGCGTGACAGTAAGTTGACTCAAGTGAACGAGCAAGCTTTGATTGCAGCAATCTGCGAAGTACACCATCAAATCTTACCCGCGATTCAATCTTCTGAAGCAACGGTACAAACTTTCTTACCCTACTACCGCCGAATTTACGATCGCTGCTTAGCCTATAACATCGATCCAGCGATTTTGACGCCTGACAATCGCGAATAGTACTAAATCTTTGGACATCTACAATTCTAGGAATTCGAGGAGGTTGAAGCTGTAGAGGCGGCGATCGCACTAATTATTCCTGCATTAACTGCGGTTTGTACATCTACAACCGTATCAGAAACTGCTTTACCCATTTGTTCGCCTTTGGCGATCGCTGCAATTCGCCGCCGCGCTTCGCGTCGTTCTGCTCGTCCAAATAGATATTGCGTTAGGTGACAAGCTTTAATCAAGCTAATCAGTGCTTCAGCACTGCGCTGCGCCAATTAAACCGTAAGGAAGAGATGCAGCAGCAGACGAAACAACGCGTCCTTTTTCATTATCGAGTGCTAGAAGCATGAGATCTTGAGCTAACAATTGCATCATTACCTCGACTAGCATCCACCCTTCGATCCTAGTTCACTCAGAATGAAGACGATTTCTAGAGGCAATTACGCACCACGTCTGAAGCGATCGCGGTTCTCTTAAATAGGTACAAGTACGCTTTTTAGCAGTAACACAGGCAATTTGCTAGTCATCAGTGCAGAACGCGATCAATAATGAGAGATGTTGTAAAGGTCTGTAAAATTCCCGATCGCGCACTTGGGAGAAAGACCGTTTCTTGTAATTAATGATTAACGATGGACTTAGCTTATTTTTAACAAAGAGCCGTGCTTTTGAGCTTAAAACATAAAGCGTTCTAGCGCCGTAAAAATTGATGGTGGTAGTGGGTAAAGTACTAGATAGCTTGAGTAGGGTTTTCTAGCTGTTTGGAGAAAGACAATTTGATTCGAGAACTGCGACGAGCAATAAAGCTGTTTCAGGAAAAATTTGCCGATATACGAGTAATAGTTGGCAGAAAGACGCTGCACCAACACGTTTGGCACTCAAGCAAGTTGTTATTCTCAACATATTCTATGGCAGGAGAGCAAAAACGTGAGCGTTGAGGGAATGACTAGAAAAGTTTTCAGCGGTGTTCAACTACTTCCCTATCATGCGATTGGTGCTGTTACTGTTGCCGTAGGGCTAACCTTACTGTTGAATTCGCAGCTTCATTTCGCCTCAATGCTTTTGTTTTTCATCGGCTTGGGTTCTGGATTACTGGCGGCTGTTTTGTCTAAGCAAGAAGCGCAGCATCGCCAGGCGCTACTAGAAGCTGAAATAGCAAATAGGCAAATTGAAACGATTTTGTCAAGTATTAGTGATGGATTTTATGTTCTCGATCCTGAGTGGCGATTTACCTACGTTAGCGATCGCTACTGTGAAATGGTAGGAATGCCGCAGTCATCGCTGCTAGGACAGAACATTTGGCATTTATTTCCAGATGCCGTTAACACGGATGTTTACGAGCAATTCCAGCACGCAATCCGCGAACAAACGCCGCTTCAGTTTGACTATTTTTACTCGCCTTGGAATTGTTGGTACGAGCATCGCATTTATCCTTCACCAACACTAACGGTTGTTCTGAGTGATATCACCGTTCGCAAACAGGCAGAACTGCTGCTAGTTGAGCAGAAAAAGCTGCTAGAACTCATTGCTTTAGGACGTCCCTTAGAAGAGTGTCTCTTCGCGCTGTGTGCGAGTGTACCCAAGCTCAATCCAAATACACGCGCTTGCTTTTTACTCGTTGATGCGCAACAGGCATTTAAGAGTGCGATCGCTCCAGATTTGCCACCGTCGTTCGCGCAAGGAATCAAAAATACTTCAATTCACGACCTGTGTAACGATACAGCAAACTGGCGCGATTTATGCCGAGCGCACGGTATTTTAGCGTATCATTCTGTACCTGTGTTAGGTAATGATAATTTACCACTAGGGTTTTTTATGCTGTGCTGCAACGCAGCGCGGACGCCGAGTGATTGGGAAGTTCAGCTAGCAAGGTTCGGCGCTCAAGTTGCCAATATTATCTGCAAGCGCGATCGCGAGAAACGCTGGCACGACGACGTGGCAAATTATGCTCCCACGATCGTTTTGATAACAGATTTCACTGGCTACTGTAGCTTTTTAAGCCAAACCTGGTACGATTTTTCTGGTTTAACCGAACAGACAAGTTTAGGATTCGGCTGGCTCGATGCAGTGCATCCCGACGATCGCGGTGCTGCTCAAACTGCTTTTCTCGACGCCAGCAAACGCGGTGAGGCATTTCACATCGAGTACCGCTTGCGCCGTCAAGATGGTCAATATCGTTGGGTAATCAATGTCGCAAATCCTTCGTTTGGCGCGGATGGTCAACTTCAAGGATTTATTAGTTGTGTTGTTGATATTAGCGATCGCAGACAAATCGAAGCAGAACTGCAACGCAAAAACCAAACGCTGCAAACGCTTCTTGCCGCATCACCCTTAGCGATCGTTGTACTTGATACAAACTATACTATCCAGCTTTGGAATCCAGCGGCAGAGCAGTTATTTGGCTGGAATGAAGCAGAAGTGTTGAATCAACCACTGCCGATTGTACCAGAAGAAAAACTGGATGAATGCGATCGAATCCGCCAAGGAATTCTCCATGGAGACACGTTTACTAATATCGAAACTTATCGCCGCAAACGCGATGGCTCGCATATAGCCGTTAGCATTTCGGCGGCTCCTTTCGATGAGGACAGCAAAGGCATCAACAAGATTTTACTGATTTATCAAGACATTACCGAAAGCAAGCAAGCTGAAAAAGCTTTAAGGGAAAGTGAAGAACGCCTACGACTAGCGACAGAAGGTGCCAATTTGGGGATGTGGTACTGGGATGTCGCCAACGATACGCTGACTTGGACAGACCGCGCAAAAGCTATGTTTGGTTTGCCTGCGGATACTCAAATGTCGATGCAGGTTTTTCTAGAAGCAGTGCATCCTGACGATCGCGATCGCGTCCAAAAAGTAATGAATGCGTTACAAGCAGGTCAAATACATACAGAAGTTGAATATCGAACGCTTTGGGCAGATGGTACCGTGCGTTGGATTTTAGCAAAGGGTGATTGTTCTCATCACAAAAGTGGCACTCTGCTGGCAGCGCGGGGGGTGTTAATGGATATTACCGCGCTCAAACACGCAGAGATAGAACGCGAGCAACTGCTGCAACGCGAACAAGCCTTACGCTCGGCTGCTGAAGCTGCGGAATCTAAACTGCAAGAGGTTTTAGCAAGCATTCGCGAAGATTTTGTTTTATTTGACCGCGATTGGCGAATTGTCTATCTTAACGAGCAAGCTGCTACAGACTTGGGAATGTTGCGGGAAGATGCTTTAAATAAGAATATGTGGGAGCTATTTCCCGATTTGGTTGGGACGCCATTTTACGATCGCCTGCATCAAGTCATGCGCGATCGCGTTCCAGTGCAATTTGAATATTACTATCCGCTTTGGGATCGCTGGTTTGAAAACCGCGTGTATCCAACTCCTGATGGCATCGTGAATCTTTGTACTAATATTACTGAGCGCAAACGCACTGAAGCCGAACTGCGGCAAAAAAATGCAATTTTAGATGTTATTAACGAATTAGCGCCCACACCAATTTTTGTCAAAGACCGCCAAGGACGCATTATTTACGCCAATCCAGCTACGCTGGCAGTATTGAACAAATCGGCTGCGGAAGTCATCGGCTATCGCGATCGCGAATTATACGCCTTGCCTGAACTAGGGGCAATCGTCACCGATAACGACCAACGGATTATGGAATCGGGAAAAACAGAAGTTGTCGAAGAATCTCCGGATGGAGTGCGGACGTTTCTAGGGATAAAAGTGCCTTACCGCAACGAAGCTGGTGAAGTTATTGGGTTGATTGGGATATCCAATGATATTACGGCACGCGTCCAACTAGAGCGCGATCGCGAACGAATTTTGCAACAAGAACAAGCCGCACGCGAAGCAGCAGAAAAAGCAAATCGCATCAAAGACGAATTTCTGGCTGTACTTTCGCACGAGTTGCGATCGCCACTTAACCCAATTCTTGGTTGGACAAAGTTACTGCAATCAGGTAAACTCGACGCGAATACAACCGCACAAGCACTCGCCACTATCGAACGCAACGCCAAGCTGCAAACAGAACTCATCGATGACTTACTCGATGTGTCGCGGATTCTCCAAGGCAAACTTACGCTCAATATTCGTCCTATTGATTTAGTGTCGGTAGTAGAAGCTGCGATCGAAACTGTGAGTTTAGCCGCCACTACCAAAGCAATTGCAATCCAAACAACTTGCGATGCCAACATAGAAGTTGCAGGAGATCCAAACCGCTTGCAGCAAGTGGTGTGGAACCTTGTTTCTAATGCGGTGAAGTTTACTCCCTCCGGTGGGCAGGTTGCGGTATGCTTAACTCGCGTTGGAACTCAAGCGGAAATTCGCGTCAGCGATACGGGTAAAGGGATTGCGTCGCAGTTTTTGCCACACGTGTTCGACTACTTCCGCCAAGAAGACAGTGCGACAACGCGGCAGTTTGGTGGATTGGGGTTGGGACTTGCGATCGTGCGTCACTTAGTCGAACTGCACGGCGGTACAGTAACCGCAGATAGCCCAGGAGAAGGACGCGGAGCCACCTTTACTGTCCGTTTACCATTATCAACAGCAACAGCGCCGAAGGCACCTCAACCGTCATTATTTACCACAAGCGAGGAGCAATTGACAGGAATTCGAGTGCTTGTTGTCGATGATGATGCAGATATGCGCGAGGTGGTGAGTTTTGTGCTTAAGCAATCGGGTGCTGAAGTTATAAGTGTGGCGAATGCCACAGCAGCTTTAGCAACGCTAGCATCTTTTCAGCCAGAAATTCTCTTGAGTGATATTGGCATGCCAGAAATTGATGGCTATATGCTAATGCGAAAAGTGCGCGCGCTGTCACCAGAACAAGGAGGACATATTTTAGCGATCGCACTAACGGCATATGCTGCCGAGTTTGACCAAAAACAAGCGCTGCAAGCTGGTTTTCAACGACATCTTACTAAACCGATTGAACCTGACGTGCTAGTCAAGGAAATTGTCCAGTTACTGCATGATAATAGAAGTCAGGGTTCAAAAATCGGAGATCAGAGTTAAAGGCAAGGCGCCCCTAGGCAAGTCACTAGAGGATCTCAAGTTTGCCTAAAAATATTCTGAATAATTAGATAACTCATTGCATAATTCTTCCTTCTTAGACCGATATATGTATAGGCGTTATAATCGCCTTGCTTATCTAAACTCTATACTGAACTTAATATGTACAACCAAAGCCCTGGCATTATGCTAGGGCTTTATAATGCCTGCTATAGCAGGGTTCAGGTCAACTGTCATGGTCGTATTGCTAATCAATTACGAATTATGGATTATGAAATAAAGATAGATTTCGTACGAACCAATATTAAGAGAACCAATATTAAGAATTGAGCCAACTGTATTTATAGTTGAAATATCTGTATCACTTGAGATTAGCACAACGCTAGTTTAACTTTATTTTTCTCGTCCTTTGATGAATCGTGTTAACTTGCTTAGGGGAGGATATAGTAAGACGAACTGCTAAGTAGAACTATGCTTCAGGTTTCTAAAACAGTTGCCATTCCCGATCGCGAAATTGAAATCAGCGCGGTTCGTTCTCAAGGATCGGGTGGTCAAAATGTCAACAAAGTGGCAACAGCGATTCATCTACGCTTTGACATTGTTGCTTCGTCATTACCTGATATCTATAAACAGCGGCTATTGAAACTCAACGATCAACGCATCACCAAAGAAGGCGTAATTGTCATCAAAGCCCAAGAACACCGCAGCCAAGAGCAAAATCGCGAGGAAGCATTAAAACGCTTACAAGAGTTGATTCAAAGCGTGACAATCGTACCTAAGAAGCGCAAACCAACTAAGCCGTCGTATCTTTCTCAGCAAAAACGCCTTGATAGTAAAAGTAAGCGATCGCGCATCAAAGCAACGCGAAGAAAAGTAATTGAATAAAGTCAGACTAAATCTAGTTGACTTGTGATGATAAAAGTGGTAAAGGGTGACTAGAATTGATCCACAAGCATCTTAAATAGAAGCATAGAAGCATTGTCTTGTAGCTGTTATCGTAGACCTGACCTCTGCTATTGTTAGCAAGATTTCAACAACTGCTGGAGTGTTCCTTTAGCACCAAGCGTCGACAAGTTGTTTAGTTGATTACGAACCGCTGCAACAAAATGCGATGACTGTGATAAGTCGCCAAAAATTTCCGATAAGCTGAGCAACGGTTGCGGATCAGAACCACCTCTACGGGCTTGTTGAGTCAGAATATCTGCAATCGGGTCGTCAATTGCGATCGCATTACCGCGATCGTCTTGTGCGTTCAAGTAGCGGAACCAAGCAGCAATGGTTAAACTTATATAGTCGATCGCGCCACCTTGCGCAAGTTTATCGCGGAGCGAACCTAGAATAAATTTTGGCACTTTTGCAGAACCATTGAGGCAAAGACGCGGCAGTTGATCGCAAATTTTGGGGTTGGCAAATCGTTCGACAAGAGTCTGTTTGTAATCACTCAAATCAATTCCTGGTACAGGTTCTAGCGTAGGCGTCACCTCTTCCATAAGATGAATGACGGCTTGCTTGAATAATGGATCTGCCATGACTTCATGAACGTAGGTGTAACCTGCCAAAGAGCCGAGATAGCCAATTAACAAGTGACTCGCATTGAGTAGCCGGATCTTCATCATTTCGTAGGGATGAACGTTATCCGTCATTTGGACGCCAACCGTTTCCCAGTTCGGTCTACCAGCACAGAAATCGTCTTCCACAACCCACTGAATAAAAGGCTCTGCCACAACAGGGAAAGCATCGTCAATACCAAATTCTGCTACCATTGCGATATCAGGTGGAGTTGTCGCGGGAGTGATGCGATCGACCATGCAGTTGGGAAACGTGACGCGTTCAGCAATCCAACGCCCTAATTGAGGATTTTGCAATTCGGCAAAACTCGTTAACATTTTACGAGCAATATTACCGTTACCTTGCAAGTTGTCACACGATAACACGGTAAATGGCTCTAAGCCCTGTTTACGGCGTTGATCGAGCGCAGTTGTTAAAAATCCATAGACACCAATTGGTTGGTCAGGATGCTGCAAATCTTGCTGAATTGTGGGATGATTGACATCAAATTCGCCACTACCTTCAATGTAGTAGTAACCGCCCTCGGTAATCGTCAGCGTTACAATCCGGCAGTTAGGATTTGCTAAAGCGTCAATGACGGCTTGTCGATTGTCTGGTGCGAATAGATACTGCGTAATTGAGCCGATAACCCGCGCGCGATCGCCCTCTGACGATCGTTCAACAAGCGTATACAAACAGTCTTGCGCATGTAGTGCATCGCGCATCCGCCGATCGTATTCCAATAGCCCCACACCGCAGATTCCCCATTCATTTGTAGAATTGAGATGCAAGTAATCGTCAAGATACAACGCTTGATGCGCGCGATGAAATCCACCAACACCAATATGGACAATGCCATTCGTAACTTGCTGGCGATCGTAACTCGGTACGCGAACGCGATTTGCTAAACGCGATAAAGCGGCTTGATTCAGCTTAATGGCTGAACGGGTACTGATATTGCTCATAGTCTTAATTAAGAGTTAGGTGATGACGACGGACTTTAGGAATGGCTTCGCCTTGTTGGTTAAACAAATGACACAGCTCGCCATTAATATGAATCGGAACGCGATCGTGTAACTGACTGGTGTTATCTCCATCGGTTTGCACGATCAGAGTATCGCCATTGGCAATCTTGACGTAGAGATAAGTTTCACCACCAAGTCGTTCAACAACTAGCACCTCGCCATTGATAGTTGCTTGCGTTCGGTCTAAGCGGAGATGTTCAGGACGAATTCCCAACGTGGCGCGATCGCCAACGGCTAAACTTCCAGGTTTGACGGGAATCGTCACACTCACATCATCAGGAAGTCTCACAGTCGTACCCGAATCATTAACACCTGCAACTGTCACTGATATGAAGTTCATCCGCGGCGAACCGATAAAGCCAGCAACAAATAGATTGCGCGGATGATGATACAGTTCGAGTGGCGATCCTACTTGCTCGACAATACCGTTTTGCAACACGACAATTTTATTCGCCAGCGTCATAGCTTCAACTTGATCGTGCGTTACGTAAATCATCGTTGATTGCAAACTATCATGCAGACTCGCAAGTTCAATACGCATCTGCACCCGCAACGCCGCATCAAGGTTAGATAGTGGTTCGTCAAACAAAAACACCTTAGGATTGCGAACGAGGGCGCGACCGATCGCTACCCGCTGGCGCTGTCCTCCCGATAGTTCGCGTGGTTTGCGGTTTAAAAGCGGCTCTAATTGTAAAATGCGAGCAACATCACGCGCGCGTTGCAGTCGTTGTGCTTTGGGAACACCAGCAAGTCGGAGGCTAAATGCCATATTCTCCGCAACCGTCATGTGTGGATACAACGCATACGTTTGAAACACCATCGCCAAACCGCGTTTATCCGGCGGGACATCATTCACTCGCTTGCCATCAATCAGCAATTCACCAGCAGTAATTTCTTCAAGTCCAGCAATCATGCGGAGTAAAGTAGACTTGCCACAACCGGATGGACCGACAAAAACAACAAATTCGCGGTCATTTACATCCAAGTCAATACCTTTAATAACCTCACTATCCGCATACGTTTTGTGAATATTTTTTAAAGCAACTGTTGACATAAAAAGCTTCCATTGTGTAAATAATCAACTCAAACTCAACACAAAAACCCCTAGACATCCCTCCTTTGTGTTTCCGTTTCTCCCAAATCCAGCAGAACCATTACTTCACCGCACCAAACGTCAAACCTCGGACTAATTGCCGTTGACTTAACCAACCAAAGATTAAAATCGGAGCGATCGCCATCGTTGAAGCTGCGGAAAGTTTCGCCCAAAACAATCCTTGCGGACTTGAAAATGAAGCAATAAACGCCGTCAATGGCGCAGCATCTGCCGTGGTTAAATTCAGGCTCCAGAAAGCTTCATTCCACGACAAAATAATCGATAGTAACGCCGTCGAAGCAATTCCAGGTAAGGCAAGAGGTAACAAAACGTGAACGAGTTCTTGTTGCGTGGTTGCGCCATCCATGCGATCGGCTTCTAAAATCTCTTTGGGAACTTCCTTAAAAAAGCTGTAGATCATCCAAACGACGATCGGTAAGTTAATCAGCGTATAGATGACGATCAAGCCGATCCGCGTATCCAATAACCCAAAGTTGCGCGACAAGATATAGATTGGTACCAACACGCCAACTGGCGGTAGCATTTTGGTAGATAACATCCACAACAAAGTTCCCTTGGTACGTTTTGTGGGAAAGAACGCCATCGCATATGCCGCAGGTATCGCGAGTAACAGTGCTAGAATTGTTGAACCCAACGATACAGCAATGCTGTTAAACGCATAATTGAAATAATCTGCCCGCGCTTCAATCGCTACATAGTTTTCTAAAGTCGGCTGGAAAAACAACTGCGGAGGCGTTGCCACTGCCGCAACTTCCGTTTTAAAACTGGTCAGAAACATCCAGAAAATTGGGAAAAACAAGATGCAGGCGACCAGCCAGCCGAGTAATGTAAATAGCCAACGACGAGAATTACTTGCCATGATTTAGATATCCAAATTACGAGCAACACTACGCATCAAAAAGATCGCCACAATGTTGGCAAGAATTACGGCAATTAATCCTCCAGCAGAGGCACCGCCGACGTCAAATTCCAACAAAGCTTTGAGGAAGATGTAATACGCCAAGTTCGTGGTTGCTAATCCAGGACCACCACCTGTGGTGACAAAAATTTCGGCGAAGATCGTCAAAAAGAAGATTGTTTCGATCATTGCCACGACTGCGATCGCGCGGTTAAGATGTGGCAACATGACAAACCGAAATAAGGCCACAGGATTCGCACCATCCATGCGGGCTGCTTCTAACTGTTCGCGATCGAGAGATTGAATTGCCGTAAGGAGAATCAGCAACGCAAACGGCAACCATTCCCAAGAAACAATAATAATAATTGCCAGTAAGGGAAAATCGGCAAACCAATCGATCGCCCCCAATCCCAAGCCTGTGGTAATCTGCGCAAATAGCCCGTTAACGGGATGCATCAGCATATTTTTCCAAATCAGCGCACTGACCGTCGGCATCACAAAAAATGGCGATATTGCGAGTACCCGCGCAACGCCTCGCCCAAAAAAGTCTTGGTCAAACAGTACCGCGAGTAAAGTTCCTAGCCCAATCGTGATTGCTAAAACTGCACCAACGAGAATCACTGTTGTGACAATCGAACTCCAAAACCCTGGATCGGTCAAAATAAACGTGAAGTTTTCAATACCGATAAATTCACGGACATCAGGATTAAGCAAGTTATACCGCTGAAAAGCAAACCATACTGTCATTGCCAGCGGCACAATCATCCACAGCAACAAGGCGATCGCCGAAGGTGCAACCAGCGGTAAGGTCGATACCTGTCGTTTGCGTTGCTTAAGGCGTGGCGTTTTGTGGCGGGGCTTGACAACGAGTGTAGAAGACATAGCCTCAAGAAGTGATAAGAGTTTTACTTGATATATCCGGTGTGGCGCATGAAGCGTTCTGTCGATCGCTGCGATTGTTCTAACGCTTGCTCTACGCTGATGTTGTTAGTTAATGCGGCTGCAATCGTTTGTCCTACTTGCGCGCCGATCGCCTGAAATTCTGGAATATCAACGTATTGCACTCCCGTATAAGGCGTCGGTTCAACTGCTGGGCGCGTAATATCCGCCGATTCAATCGATCGCAGCACAATTTCTGTAAACGGTGCAGCTTGTTGATAGTTAGGATTTTCATAAGTTGATGTTCGCGTACCAGGCGGTACTGCAACCCAACCATTCTCGTTGGCGACTAACTGAATATATTCTTTGGATGTTGCCCACGCAACGAACCTTTGCGCTGCTTCGGGTGATTCTGAGGTTTTAGGAACGGCGAGTGCCCAAGCCCACAGCCAATTTGAGCCGTTAGGATATTCGGCGATCGGCGCGCGGGTAAAGCCAACGGTGTCGGCGACTTGCGATTCTTTCGGATTCGATAACAATCCGGCAGCAACGGTAGCATCGATCCACATTCCGCATCTACCTGTTGAGAACAATGCTAAATTCTCGTTGAATCCATTGGAACTCGCGCCTGGGGGACCATAGTTGTTGAGTAAATTGATATAAAAGCTAACTGCGTTTTTCCATGCGGGAGTATTAATCGTCGGTTGCCACTCCATGTCAAACCAGCGTCCGCCGAAGGTGTTAACCAACGTCGAGAGAAATGCCATGTTTTCTCCCCAACCAGGTTTACCGCGCAGGCAAATACCGTAAACTCCATTCACCGGATCGTGGACTTGGCTTGCCCATTGTTGAATCTGCGCATACGTTGGCTGTTCGGGTACGGCAATTCCTGCTTTTTCAAACAAGTCTTTGCGGTAATACAGCATCGAACTTTCGCCATAGAAGGGAACCGCATACAGTTGACCTTCGTGGGAAAGTCCCTCGCGGATCGGTGTGAGTAAATCATCTACGTCGTAGCTAGCAGGAAGCTGTAAGGGTAGCAGCCAGTCGCGTCTTGCCCAAATCGGTGTTTCATACGAACCAATCGTTAAAACATCAAATTGTCCGCCTTGGCTGGCAACATCTGTAGTTGTGCGTTGGCGCAGGATGTTTTCTTCGAGAACAACCCATCGCAGTTCGATATCAGGATTTGCTGCCTCGAAGTGGCGCGAAAGATCCTGCATAACTACCATGTCACCGTTATTAACGGTGGCGATCGTCAGTCGCGTTTTCTGTACGGCTTGCGAAGGCGCACAGGCGTGTAGCAATTGCACTAGCGTCACTCCTACAAGAAATGCCGCTAGCACTTTAGCGAAGCGGGGGATACGCATCGCATGGCTCCTTTTAATTGTTAACAAAATACATTAAGTTTTTGATTTTATGCTCTAATTTTGGGCAAAAGCTCGATAATAGAAATCATACTTGGCTTTGTTGTAAAACTGAGAAGTTCATGCGAATTTGCAACATTTCTTCAATACAAGGTGAAAATGATGACAGCAAAAGCAACTTATGACTTTACAGGTAAAACGATTTTGATTACCGGTGGTGCGGGAGAAATTGGCAAGGCGACCGCCCGCCGTTTTGCGGCTAATGGTGCTGGTGTCGTGCTATTCGATCTCAATGAAGCGGGAATGACGAAGGTGGCTGAAGAACTCAAAGAGTATGACGTTCGAGTGAGTACATTTCGCTGTGACGTTACGTCTGCTAACGACGTTCGTCAAGCCTTTGCGGAGGCTGCGGCGCAGTTTGGGCAGATTGACTATGTTTTTAACAATGCAGGGTATCAAGGCGCGTTTGCCAAGACTGACGAGTATCCTGAAGATGACTTTCAAAAAGTTATTGATATCAACGTTGTCGGTGTTTTTCGCATTCTTAAGGCTGCGGCGCAGCATCTACGCGATATCGGTGGAGGCGCGATAGTTAATATGGCAAGCTTCGCAGGGGTCGTAGGTCCACCGAATATGCTAGCTTACGCGGCTTCTAAGTTTGCAGTTGTTGGCATGACTCAAACCGCAGCAAAAGACCTTGCCCCTCATGGTATTCGCGTCAATGCGCTATCGCCTTCATTGATTGGTCCTGGTTTTATGTGGACGCGCCAGACGGAATTACAAGCAGCAGTAGGATCGCAGTATTTTGATAGCGACCCGAAGGTGGTTGAGCAGCAGATGATTAACTCAGTGCCAATGCGTCGTTTAGGAAGCTTAGAAGAAGTTGCAAATGGCGTAGCGTTTTTGATGAGTGAAGAGGCAAGTTATATTACAGGATTTAATCTAGAGATTACTGGCGGGCAATAAAAGCGCGATCGCTTTTCAAATTCTGAGCAATATATAATTTTGTGAGCATTTGCTTAAAAAATAAATCATCCTTTTGGTAGTTACACTTCACGCAACGAGCGATACAAACAATTTCCCCCTGCTCCTCTGCTTTCTTACGTCAAGGTACGATATGAAAGAACCTCTAGTAGAGCGGCGCGATCGCAAACTCGATCTTGCTGCCCGTGCTGCTTGGCTGTATTACATTGCCGGAAATACTCAAGAAGAGATTGCTGTAAAGCTTAATGTCTCTCGACAAGCTGCGCAACGGTTAGTTGCATTTGCCGTGAGTGAAAAACTGATTAAATTTCGCCTCGATCATCCTTTAAGTGAATGCATTGCGCTGGCTGAGTCGTTACGCGACAAGTTCGCGCTGTCTTTGTGTGAAATAGTGCCAACGGATGACACCTTCGACGGAATCGGCGTGTGTGCTGCTACGCATTTAGAAACCTACCTAATGGCAAAAACCCCAACAATACTAGCGTTTTCTTCAGGACGCACATTGCGATTAATGGTCGAGCAAATTCCTGCGATGAACCAACCGCAGCATAAAATTGTCTCAATTATTGGCAATATGTCGCATTGCGGGCGTGCAGGACGCAACGAGGTTGTCATCCATTTATCGGATCGCGTCGGTTCGCAAGCGTATCCTGTACCAACTCCGGTTGTTGCAACGAGTATTGAAGAACGCGAACTGTTGCAGACGCAGCGATCGTTCATAACAGTAAAGACGCTTGCAGAACAAGCTAAAGCCACTTTTGTCGGAATTGGCGACATTGCTTGGAATGCACCATTGCATCGAGAAGGCTTTATCAATGATGAAGAAGTCGCTGAGTTACTAGAACTCGGAGCAGTTGGGGAAGTCGCAGGTTGGGCATACAATCGCGACGGGGAGATACTGCAACAAGGTACGAATCGTCGTGTTGCAAGCGTACCACTCGAACAACCCGCGCAGCGGCTGATTATTGGTGTGGCGGGTGGTGCAAAAAAGGCAGAAGCTATTTTAGCTGCGCTGCGTGGCAAGTTAATTACAGGGCTAATTGCGGATGAAGCTGCTGCTCAAAGGATTCTTGCACTGGCAAAATAAAGATTGCGTGCAGTTCAAGCCTTATGAAACGGTATTAACTCAGGTGCTGATTGAGTTTGGATTGAATATCTGACCAAGAGATGTCAGCGAAATTGGGTAGCACAACATGAGCGTTTCCGACGCGTTCTACAGGACCTAGACCGACTGACCACATACCTGCGGAGAGGGCGGCTTCAATACCTGCGGTTGCGTCTTCAAACACAACGCATTCAGTAGGAGGAAGCTTGAGTTGATTCGCGGCGTAGAGAAAGAGATCGGGGGCAGGTTTAGGGCGTTCTACGCTGTATCCATCAGCGATCGCATCCACTAATTCAGTAATGTTTAGTTTGTCAATAACAGTGCGCGCGTTTTTACTTGCCGAGGCGATCGCAATTTTTATTTGCTGTTGGCGAAGTTCGGTAAGTAGTGATTCGACTCCTGGTAGTAAGTCATTGGGTGACATTGACTCGATGAATTCTTGATAGTAGCGATTTTTGCGCTCCATCATTTCTTCGAGTTGGGCTTCGCTATAGGTGCGATCGCCGACAATTTTAAGCAGCGACTCGCGGCGAGAAATACCGCGTAATGCTTCATTCGCTTGGCGATCGAAGGGTAATTCTTCTTCGTCGGCTAAACGTTGCCAAGCGCGGTAATGATACTCTGCGGTATCGGTTAACACGCCATCGAGGTCAAAAATCGCGCCGCGTAGGTTAATGGTAGAAGCTTCGTGCATTTCTGGTGATGGGGATGGATGGTGCGAATTCATTTCAGTTGCTGAATGAGTGATGTCAAAGGGATGCCACGTTCCGCGCCAGTGCAGCTTAAACGCAAGTCGCGTCCAGTGAGGGGGAAGGTGGGGGGTAGCGACGGGTTGATTGTTTTGGAAGCGAATCCCGGCAAAGCCAAAAACGATCGCTTGCCACGCGCCTCCGGCACAAGCACCGTGAATGCCTTCGGCAGTGTTACCGCGCGTGTTTTCTAAGTCTACTAGTGCAGCTTGCAAAAAGTGTTTGTACGCAGTTTGACTATCACCTAAATCGGCAGCTAAAATTGCATGAATTGCAGGTCCAAGCGATGAGCCATAGGTAATATCAGTGCGGGGAGCGTAATAGTCCCAATTCGTTTTTAAACTCTCCGGATTGTAAGGAAACTCCTGCAACTGCCGCATTAAGTATAACAACATCAAAACATCAGGCTGTTTCAAAACTTGTCGTTTATTTGCCCCATCAATGCCCAGAATCGTTTGCATCGATTGAGTGCGAGGTTCGTAGTCTTGTAAGTCAATATCTTCTAAGTTACAGAAGCCTTCAAACTGCTCGATGAAACCTGTTTCTGAGCGATACGGAATCCAAAGGTGATCGACGATATCTTGCCAGCGTTGCCGACGTTCAGGCGTGATTTCGAGTTTTTGGGCGAGTGCCGCAGCATGTTCGGGAAATGTGCGTTCTAGCCATGCGTAGACAGCGATCGCTTTTTCTAGATGCCACTGCGTCATGCGGTTGGTGAAGGCATTATTATTCACGTGATGCTCGTGGTATTCATCCGCGCCGATCACTTCGCGCAGTTCGTAGCGTTCAAATTGGCTATTCCACTCTACTCGACTCATCCAAAATACGGCGGTATCCAGAATGATTTCGGCACCATAATCGCGCATCCAAAGATCGTCGCCCGTCGCTTGCCAGTAATTCCAAATCGCGTAGGCAATATCGGCACTAATGTGAATTTCGCGATCGCGACACCAAATGCGGATATCGCTCGCATACGGATCGGAGGGTAATGCCCAGCGGGGCGTGACTTCATCGCCTGTATCCGCACTTTCCCAAGCATACATTGCACCTTTGTAGCCGTAGCTGCGGGCTTTGCGCCGCGCGCCTTCTAACGTGTGATAGCGGTAGGTCAGTAGACGGCGGGCTAGTTCTGGCTGCGTCAACGTAAATAGCGGCAAAATGAAAATTTCGGTATCCCAAAAAATGTGACCTCGATAGCCAAAGCCAGATAACGTTTTTGCCGGAATACTCGCTTGCTGGTGATGCCAGGGAGCGCTAATTAGTAGTTGAAACACGCTATAGCGAATTGCTAATTGCGCTCGAATATCACCTTCAATAATGACATTACTCGTGTCCCAAGCTGAGTCCCACGCTTGTTTGTGATGTTCCCAACATTCTGGATAAGTGGGCAACGTCATCAATTTACTCTGCGCCGCCTTGAGGGGATGCTCGACTTCTTGCGAAGTATAAACAGTAACCATTTTTTCCACTAACACCGTTTGTCCCCTGACGGCTTGATACGATGTAGTGAGCGTGGGATAGCCTGGTGCGCTTTCGCGTTGAAATGTTGCCGCTACACCCTGAATCATTAATTTGGCTGCCATTCCTAATTCTATTTGAGATTGACGAGTACGCGCCGCTAGCCAAATAGCAGGTTCGAGGTGCAGATCTTCGGGGAGACTCGTTTCCGTTTGGTCTTGGGTCAACAAATTCCAGTGATTAAAACCTTGGTTTTCTGCGTAGCCATTGATACTTGCATGAACGGCGATCGCCCCTTCCCAATCGATAGGTGTAATCAAGCAGCGCAATCCTAAAACATGAGGATCGGCTAAACTGGCAAACCGTTCAAATTGGAGGTCGAGTATTTTGCCGCTGGGGCTACGCCAGCGAATTGAACGTCGCAACAATCCGTAGCGCAAATCAAGTCGGCGTTCGTAGGATAATATTTCACCTTGGTCGAGGCGAAATTGTTCGCTACGTCTTGGGTCGTCATTGAGCGTAATCGTTATAGGCAGCCAGTCGGGGCAATTGACGAGTTCAGTGTACATTACAGGAACCGCGTCATAAACACCCTGAATTAATGTCACAGGCATTGCGCGCGGGTAGCCTTCTTCAAAACTGCCGCGCGTCCCCAAGTAACCGTTACCAATCGTGAAGACGGTTTCTCTTGCATGAAGTTGGTTTGGGTCAAAGCCTCGCTCGATCAGAACCCAGTCGGTATACAGCAGGTTGTTAGTTTTTGAGGGTATCGGTGCTTGAACGCTAGTTTCCCCTAGAATTTGACTGACCGCCTGACTCATTTTTTACTCCTCTGCCCGTTTATCGCTGCTTATGCTCGTCTAAAATTTGCGCGGCTCTAGGTTTATACAATAAGTGGAATAAGGCATCGAGATAGCATTGCAGTGCTTCTCGACTGCTGCGCGAAATATAATCCCAAAACCCGTAGATCCTAGCAAACAACAGTAATTGTTTCACATGATTTCGCCAATTGCAGTGACGATCTATGCGCTGAATCGCCCGCTCGGAAATTGTTTGCCACAATTGTGGGTTCGTGTCGCATTGGTTGAGAAAATCTAAAATTTTTTCGGTGGTGCGCTCGAAGTTGGTAGGGTTGATGTAATAACCGTTGTCGCCATCTTGAATAATTTCGGCAATGCCGCCAAATTCAGTAGCAAAGACGGGTAAGCCCGATCGCATCGCTTCGAGAACACTGCGCCCAAATGCCTCAAAGCGCGCAAAGTTGATGAATATCCCCCGCTTATCTGCGATCGCGCGATAGATTTCGCTTACCTCCTCGCTATTGAGTTGCATCCCAATCCAGCGGATTTGCCCTTCGAGTTGGTATTGCGCAATCAGTGCATGAAGTTTCTCGATTTCGCGTGCTTCTTCAGCAGTACTGGCTTCGGTAACGTGTTGTTTATTCGTAATCAAAATTAAATTGCAGCGATCGCGCAGTTCTGGCGACTGCCCAAACCAAGCGATTAATCCTGTTTGATTGTTCGTTTGACTAACCGAACCCACTGCTAGAATTGGGCATTTTTCCACATCGTTTAAGGTTCCAAAGATCGCAGCGTCTTGGCGATGAAACAGCAAATCGCGAACGCGATCGCGTCGCGAGCGCAGTTCAGTTTGGAAGTAGGGAAAATAGCGCACTTCATTGATACCTGGCGGAACAACATTAAACCGAGGGCTAAATAAATTGATACCATCTACTACGTGGTAAAGTTGCGGCATTGTAAAGCATTTGTAAGATTCATACTGACCGATCGCATCCGGAGTTCCCACAATTTCTTGATACGACGAAGCGATAATGAAATCTGCCGCGTTCATACTGATCAGATCAGCCGTAAATTGCGCTGAGAAATGGTAATATGGCTCAAATTCTTGCCAGTAAAGATCGCTAAATAAATATCTTGATTTTTCTAACGAATGCGCAATATTACATTGAATCGCGTTGAATTGGCGGGCAAGGAGAAATGATACCAAATTGCCATCGCTATAATGACCGATGACAAGATGGGGCTGTCCCCCGAAATGCTTGACAAGTTGCGGTGCAGCATCGAGGGCGAATGATTCGAGATAAGGCCAAATTTCAAACTTCGAGATCCAGTTTTGCGTCACATTCGGGTTAAACTCTCGAAAAGGGACGCGCAAAATCCAGCCGTTTTCGGTGCCTTCGAGTTTTTCAACGCGTTGATTGCAATAAGTTCCTTCGCAATTGGGAATAAGCCGTGTCAAAATTGTGACCTGCGGTTGAATCCCTAGCCATGCGAGTCCTGCTTGTTGAACATCCGCTTGCAGTTGTTGTTCTAAGTGTCGAGCTTGCTCGAGAACATAAATAACTTGCCCCATCGTTTCAGCGCGTCCTAGAACTTCTTCTTGCCCTACCCAGCCGTGAATGGATACTAGCACAACGCGTAAAAAGGCAGGAATACGCGATACAAAAGCTTCGAGTAACGCAGGCGATGGCATCGTTAGCAGGCGATCGAGCAATTCGAGTGTTTCGTAAACTCGTCCGGCGGTATTGCCCCATCCTGGTTCAAAACCCAATTCCTGCAAAGCAGGGTGTAACGTAGTATAAGGCGTATCGGATGGGTATTGACTCACTTTTTTCAAGGCTTGCGCCACTGACTCGTGCAGCTGCGTCCTTGATGAAATGCGATCGCCAATTAACAATGGAATACCGTCAAATTCTTGGCGTTGTAAAACTTGAAATAGCGCTTGTACCCAATAGTCTGGGTTCGCCGATAGTTGATCGCATAGATAATGATTGAGAAATGTTAACCCCTGACCAATGTTTCGCGGGTCATCGATGCTGGGCGTGTCGCGATGAAACGGCTGAAAGTTAATCTTCAGAATTTGCGGTTGTTCGCTGTGGACGAAGCGATCGCGGACATCAAGGAGCGCGCGTACCGAAACAGGTTTAAACTGCGATAAATCCGCACTTAACCACCAGCATTCTTGACTGGCAATACGCGTGCGTAGCATCAACCAAATAGCGCCGTCTTCTAAAAGCATCTCATGAATCGCATGGATGAGTTCGCCAATAGCTGACGAGCGAAAGAAATAAACGGGTTTTTCTTGTTCTTGGCAATAGTTGGCAAAGGCATGGAGAATTTCGTTCCTCAGCAGATATAGGCGATCAATTGCAGACAATTGCTCAATAAACTGCTGAAAATCCTTTTTCTCTTCACTCTCTAAAACTGCCCGAATTAGCGTTTCCATAATTGACTCCTGGCAATTGCCCATCGCTAGCACAGAGTCAGGATATTAACCGCTCTGCACAAAGAGGTTTGGATCGACCGCTTCACTGCAGTTTAACTATGACATCAGTTCTCAGTTAAGAAGCATTACCGCTGTCAACACCTGTTGTTAACTGAATTTGCTTTAGGTATCAAATCATCAACTTGAATGCTTCCATCACTTGAAAAACAATGTCATACCTCCCTTCATCAAATAGCGACGTGACTAGAAGTGACCTAATTATGCCTCCTCGAAAGCAGAATCTACCACAAACTAAGGGTGTAGATTCATTTGGTATTCTTAATTTTTTCTATAAAGCTAGGCAGATAAATTGGCAACAACAAAAGCAATTGAACTGTTCGCTTTTAACCTTAACCCCTGGTTAGTGTTAAGAGTAACTAGCCACTTTTACTTTCCTTCAACTTAAAAACCCTAACCGCTACAGTGATTTCCAGGATTGTGCCATAGCACATCCGACATAACTGCGATACGATGGCATATCTGGGGCATTCCGGTAACTATAGTAATGACAACAACGCTCGCGCTGATAGCAACTTATGATGTTCGTTTAGTTGCGCTTTCGGTAGTTATTGCGCTATTTGGTTCCTACATTGCTTTAGATCTCGCAGGGCAAATTGCCTCGGCGCAAGGATGGGCAAAAAAATTATGGCTGATTGGCGGTGCAGTGTGCCTAGGTATGAGCATCTGGGCAATGCACTTTATTGCAATGCTTGCGTATCAGTTACCGATTCCGGCGGTATATGACTTGACGGTTGTCTTTGTCTCGATGGCGATCGCAATTACAGGTGCAGGTGCAGGATTATTTATTGTTACTAATAAGCAACCTCTACAACGGTTATCTTTGTTAGCAGGCGCACTATTTGTGGGATTAGGTATTGTTGGTTTGCACTTAACCGCGATGGCGTCGATGCGCGTTGCTGCCGTTCCGGTGTATAGTCCACAACTGATGATGCTTGCTGCTACTACGGCTGTCGCGTGTTCGGGTGGTGCTTTATGGTTGGAATTTCACCCTTGGACGATACAGGCGATCGCTTCTAGTATCCGAAAAATCAGCAGTACATTTCTACTTGCAACAGCCATTGTCGGAATGCACTACACTGCCATGACTGCTGTTAACTTCCAACCTAATGCGCAGATTGAAGCACCGGACACTTTCTTCAACAGGGGGAACCCCCGCACAGAAGTGCCCTCACAAGTGTCATCAGAAGTCAATAATGGTCAGTTAGCACTCTTAGTTGGAGTGGCAACTTTAATCATTTTAATTTTGACGCTGTTGGCTTCGTTCTTCGGGCAGCAATCGATTGCTAAGTTAGCCAAACTCGAAGCTCAACGCCAAAGTGAAGCTCGATTTCGCGCGCTTGTACAAAACGCTTTTGATATTATTGTCATTATTGCAGCAGATTGCACCATCAGTTACCTTAGTCCATCTGCTAGCCGAATTTTAGGCTTAGAACCGGAACAAGAAGTTGGCAAAAATGCTTCGGAACTCTTACATCCAGACGATGTTTGCAAAGCACAGCAATTACACGCGCAACTACAAAATACTCCTAACGTCAATATTACAACAGAGTTACGTCTGAAACATATAAATGGTAACTGGCGCGATTTTGAGGTGATTCTCAATAACCTACTTGCCGAAGCGGATATCGCGGGGATTGTCGCTACGTGTCGGGATATCAGCGATCGCAAAGCGCAACAGCAACAGTTATATATGTTGGAACGCGCCATCGATCAGTCAATTGATGGCATTGCCGTCAGCGATTTAGAAGGCAAGATACTCTTTATTAATCCGGCTTGGGCACAAATGCACCGCTGTAACCAAACTGAAGTCATTGGGCAGCACATTAGCATCTTTCACACCGAAGAACAGATGCAGCAAGAAGTTTTACCGTTTATGGAAACATTGCAACGATTAGGGGCTGACTCTGGAGAAATTGGACACAAACGTTTCGATGGTACTCTTTTTCCTGCTCAAAAAGCGGTTGCGGTACTCAAAGATGGTACGGGGGAACCCATCGGTTACACGGCGATCGCCCGCGATATCACCGAACGCAAACGCGCCGAGGCGCAACTCCGCGAATATGCATTTCACGACACCTTGACAAAATTGCCAAATCGAACATTGTTTATGGAGCGTTTGGAGTACGCACTGCATAAAATCGAACGCGATCGAGATTATCTATTTGCCGTTTTGTTTCTTGATTTAGACCGCTTTAAAATTATTAACGATAGTTTAGGGCATAGTTATGGCGATCAATTACTTGTTGCGATCGCGCATAGAATCAAAAGCTGTTTGCGCCCTACCGATACCGCCGCGCGCCTTGGTGGCGATGAATTTACGATTCTTTTAGAAGATATTAAGAATATCACAGATGCAACTCGCGTTGCCGATCGCATTCAAAACGAACTCAAGTTACCTTTTACACTAGGCGAGTACGAAGTCTTCACAACCGCAAGTATTGGCATTGCTTTAAGTGATTCTAATTACAATCGTGCCTCTGATTTATTACGCGACGCTGATATTGCAATGTATCGCGCAAAAACGCATGGCAAAGCGCGCTACGAGATTTTTAATACTGAAATGCACGCACAAGCGATGGCACGCTTGCAATTGGAAAGTGATTTACGTCGCGCTGTAGAACGTGGGGAGTTTCAACTCTACTATCAACCGATTATATCCCTCAAAAGTGGTAAGATAAGTAGCTTTGAAACCTTACTCCGCTGGCGACATCCTCAGCGCGGCTTACTACTACCAGATGAGTTTCTTTCCGTTGTAGAAGAAACAGGACTAAGCGTAGCCTTAAACTTGTGGGTGTTGCGGAAAGCTTGCCAACAAATGCAACAATGGCAACAACAGTTTTCTAATAACGCACCGTTAGCGATTTGCGTAAATTTTTGCAGTCAACTTTTTGCACAAACGAATTTAGTCGGACAAGTGAAAACGGTGCTTGAGGAAACTAACCTAAATCCTCAAAGTTTAAAAATAGAAATTACCGAAAGCGTCATTTTGGAAAATGCAGCATCGGCAACGACACTGCTTTTGGAGCTAAAAGCTTTAGGTATTCAACTTGCCATTGATGATTTTGGCACAGGTTACTCATCATTGGGTCGATTATATAGCTTTCCGATCGATGTTTTAAAAATTGACCGTTCATTTATTGCGCAAGCTGATACGAACTTAGATAGCTTAGATATTTTTGCGACGATCGTTACATTGGCGCATAGTTTAGGCGTTGATGTCACCGCTGAAGGAATAGAAACCGCACAACAACTTGCGAGAATTAGAGAACTCCACTGCGAATACGGACAAGGCAATTATTTCTCATTACCCGTCGATAGCGAAGCCGCCACCGCACTGATTGCGCAGCAACCACAGTGGTAGCAGCTCATTAAAGTTTCGCGAATTGGCTAGCTGCAACGATTTGTTCTACAGTAAGGTTTATTTCTGGGAAAGTTGGCAAGATAATTTTATCTGCATCTTTGAAAGCTTGTATTTGATACTTATTATCAACTAACTGGGGAATGAAAACAGTAGGTACTTTCGGCGAACCTAAGATTGTGCGCGAAGCGATCGCTAAACAATCAAAAATCCAATATTCAGAAACTCCTAGCCGCTGATACTCATCAAACTTATTCCCAATTTGTAGAAATAACTTCTACCGCTAGTTGAATCGCTTCCGTCACGCACCGTAAGTCGATACATTACTGTTCCATAATGTACTAGAAACCACACCAACATCAGGGTTTCTTCCTTGTTCTTTCCCAGATGCTGTGACAGTTCGGATAATAATATCTTTATAATAATCAAGTCCTAACCGCCTGATTTCATCACTTAAAGCAAACATGAGAAACCTAGCAACATTTTTGTGCGCCCTCGTCGGTTCTACCTGAATAACTTCTCCATCCACCAGTTCAAAAATACCCTTGCCATCTGGGTACTGTTCGTGTGGTGGTATTCATACAATTTGAGAATTAAGAGATAATATTTAGTCACTACTAACTTTGCTACTCCAAAAATCCTGTAGCATCGAATCGTCAACAATGTAGGCTAAATCACCATCGCGGATCGCACGTTTGCCCAACCGAGGAAAAATGCCGATATCGCAATCTTTTCTTTCACCACCCATAAGATAAACAAGATCTTCACTAAAAGGATTACGGAGATGGTGTGGTTGTTGCGGTAACCCAAAGCCCATAAAGTCACCTGCTGCAACTTCGTATTCACTGTCGCCAATTTCTGCAATACCTTTACCCGCGAGGATATAAATCCATTCTTCCTCGTGACGATGCAAATGATATATGAATGATTCCTTACCTGGTGGTACGCGGGCGATTGTTACTCCTATCCGCTCAAGACCAACGATACGACTAATCGTCCGCATATAGAGTTCTGAATTCGGGTTGAGTGGGTGATGAAATTCGATTTCCTCGATGGAGTCGATGGCTGATGCTTTGAGTAGGAAAGGTGGTTGCTGATCCATAATGACTCCTCTCGTACTTTGACTTAATAATTCAAGATACTCGCAATCTTGGCACAAATACGCTTGTATAGCAGGGGTCAGGGCTCAAGGTTCAACTCTATGACTAGGGCTGTAGTTCTAACTGTGACTACATTAGAAAAGGGGGTTTTGAGGAATTGCGACTTTATGCTGCATAGCAGACAAATTTTACAAGGGCGCTATCAACTGCAAGGAAAACTCAAAGATTCGCTACTCAAGCAAACTTGGCTAGCAGTCGATCTGGCGACACGACCAACAACGCTTGTCGTTATTAAACTACTAACTTTCACAAAAGCTACACACTGGGAAGAGTTAAAACTCTTTGAACGTCAAGCCCAGGTACTTCAGCAGTTGAATCATCCGCAAATTCCAAGATATCGAGATGAGTTTTGGTTGGAACCGCAAGCATCTGCTTATGTTCTCGTTCAAGAGTACATTCCTGGTAGATCAGTCGCACATTTACTGCAACAACGTTGGAGTGAAGCACAAATCCGCCAACTTGCAACACAGGTATTAGATATTTTGGCATACCTCCACGAGTTACATCCGCCAGTCATTCATCGCGATATCAAACCGAGTAATTTAATTTGGGGTGATGACAATAAAGTTTATTTAGTTGATTTTGGTGGAGTTCAAGATCAAACTGTATCGCCAGGCGCAACTTTCACAATTATTGGAACTTATGGTTATACACCACTAGAACAATTTGGCGGTAAAGCCATTCCTGCGTCGGATTTGTATGCTTTGGGTGCAACTTTAATTCATTTACTTACTGGGATAACGCCCGCAGAATTGCCGCAACATAACTTACAACTGCAATTTGCAGAATTGGTAAATTGTAGTCCTAGTTTGGTGAGTTGGTTGCAGAAAATGACTGAACCTGCACTAGAAAAACGATTTGGTTGTGCGCGTCAAGCGCTAGCTGCTTTAGAATCAGACATTGTGCTTAATGCAACTACTTTAGTAAATAACTCTGGTCAGGGTGGTTTATTTAATGCATCGATAACTGTACCCGCAGAAATTCAAGGCTGGAACTGGGGCGCTTTTTTACTTGCACCATTTTGGTTAGTCGCGAATCGCGTGTGGATAGGGCTGTTGGCGTGGGTTCCGCTATTTGGATTTTGGATGGCGATCGCCCTTGGTGTTAAAGGTAATGAATGGGCGTGGAAAAGTCGCCGTTGGGAAAGTATTGAACACTTTCAAAAGTATCAAGAACGCTGGGCGATCGCCGGAATTACAACAGGAATTGCTGTTAACCTTGTCGTTTGGCACTTGGGAATCCTGTTTTTACTTTCAACTCTTTTCTAAAGTGGTAATAGGTAACAGGTAATTGGTGTTTGTTTAATGATGGACAACTTGAGTTTAGATTTTTAGTTCAGCTAATCCTAAATACTCGATACTTTCGGGGGTAATGTTGAAGCGACACGGTAGTACTTTTAAACCTAATGCGATCGCTGCGCGCAATAGTTGACCGTAAATTGGATCGGCGCTATCTCCAGGTGCAAACGCGGTACAATCACCGCGATTGATAAAGTACAACATCACTGCATCACTTGCTGGTATTAATGCGGTAAGTTCGCGTAAATGTTTTTGTCCGCGTGTTGTTTCTGTGTCAGGAAATAACGCGGTTCGCCAGTTTACCCAAGTGGTACTTTTGACTTCGATGTATGTTGTGCGATCGCCCGTCAACACAAAATCGACGCGACTTTTGGTGTCTATACCGTAGGGAACTTCAAAGCGAATTTGGTCGTAACTTCCCAATTGAGGAAACAAATTTTGTTCTAGGGCTAACTTGACAATCCGATTCGGTAAACTTGTATTCACACCTACCCAAGTAGGCTCATTGTCGTTGACGAGAATCATTTCCCAGGTGTACTTCAGCGATCGCTTTGGATTGTCGCTATAAGATACCTGTACAGTACTACCAGGTTGACTAATTCCTGTCATTGGTCCAGTATTTGGACAATGCGCTGTAACAACTTCACCAGATTCCAACTGAATATCAGCAAAAAACCGCTTGTAGCGTTTCAGCAACACACCAGGATACAACGTTGGATAGCGGTAAAGAATCATTAATTAAACAAGAGCCACGTTACTACTGTAATACCATTTCACTAAATGAAAACTACAAATCATTTCTCCTGAAGCTTCCTATTTGTATTAACTTTAAAGTGAAACGGTATAATAGCTAACGCGATTTGATTTACTCTCTTTTTTTCCTACCCTATGAAAAGGCTGCACCTGGGTGATTTAACTAATTCCTGAATTTCTATGCGATCGCCCGATCTGCTTGTGCATCTCTTGCTAAAACTGCCTTTGCTGCTTCGATATCATACGGAAACGGTGGTTTGTGCGGTTGGTAGTCTTTATCAGCTGCAGGATGATGACGCAATACTGCATTGACTAATACGCAAGGTTCAGGAGATAAATTTATTGCTCCGTGCAATACGCCTGGGGGTATTTTGACTACCGTAGGTTTGCGATCGCTCAAGGGTATGTATTGATAACGGCGATTCACTAACACCACTAATACAAAACTTCCTTTGACTACCAATAGTTGGTCAGTTTGTGTTTTATGAACAAAAAGATCGTCAATTGTATTTGGTGGAATCTGTACCAGCATTGTTTCGTGACTTGACTGAGGGGTATAAAATTCAGTCATACCCCCTTTTACTGCTGATAGCAGACGAATTTCGACACCCCTGACCGAACTCATACCAGCACCCATCGATTTCAAAACTTCCTTTCAAGTTTATGCCACTTTTTTATAAACAGTTGTTACAAATGAACAAAAGTGACCAAAGTATGGTATGGAGTGAGATGTCAGAGCACAGGGTTCAAAGAGCAGACTTCTTAATATAACCCTCCTCTATGAACCATAGGTATCTTGCGCAGTAATTACGAACTACGAATTACAAATTACTTGATATAGTCCTCCTCTAGAACCAAAAGTGACTTGCGACTGCGGCGATTTTATTCGCTAAGCTTTGTCAATTGGGGTTTAAATTTTCTATTACCCTGACCTCCGACCTCTGCTCCTAATTAACTGTCACCGTTAAACTACCAGGCTCGCCGAAGTTACCGTTGAGAATTACACCGCGTTTGTTTGCATAGAGGTGACGCAAGATTTTATAAATAGTCTCAACTTGGTCAGTTGCTTGAGCTTTTTCTGCAAGTTCAGCGATGGAAATTGAACGACTTTCGTCTTCCAGAATTTGTAAGACACGTTTTTGCAAATCTAAAACCGCAGCAGCCGCTTTTTTGCCAGCTTCGACACCTGGTTGATGGTAAGCATTGACATTAATAAGAGAACCATACAAACCAACAGCGCGATCGTAAAGCGCAATCAGCGCGCCTACCGTACGTGGATTGACTTGTGGAATTGTGACGGTAATCGAATCGCGATGGTTATCGTACAAGGCTTGACGCGTTCCCTGGAGGAAACCTGATAGGTAATCACCGGATGTTGCTCCTGGTTCGATTTCAGGTGAAGATCCTTGGCGGTCTTCTAAAACTTCAATAAAGGTGACAAAGAAATTTGGCACGCCTTCGCGTAACTGCTGTACATAGGCGTGTTGATCGGTCGATCCCTTGTTACCGTAAACCGCAATTCCTTGATTGACAACGTTACCATCCAAGTCTTTTTCTTTGCCCAGCGATTCCATGACCAACTGTTGCAAATAGCGGCTAAATAATAGTAAGCTGTCTTTGTAAGGTAGGACTACCATGTCTTTTTCACCGCGCCCGTTACCAGCGTAGTACCAACTCAATGCAAGTAGAGCCGCTGGATTGTTTTTTAGATCGGGGACGCGCGTTGCATCATCCATTTCCTTGGCTCCAGCTAGCATCGCTTGGATATCGATTCCTTGTAGCGCCGCAGGTAGCAAGCCGACAGCGGACATTTCTGAGGTACGTCCGCCTACCCAGTCGAACATGGGAAAGGTGGCTAGCCATTTTTCAGATTTCGCCAATTGGTCTAGTTTGCTATCGGGAGTGGTGATGGCGATCGCATAGTGAGAAAAATCTAAATTTTGCCCTGCATAAACTCTTTTAACTTCGAGCATTCCGTTGCGCGGTTCTGGAGTTCCACCCGATTTAGAAATGACAATGACTAATGTGCTTGCTAGGCGGTTACGCAAGCGAGTCAAAACGCGGTCAATTCCTGCGGGGTCGGAGTTGTCAATAAAGTGAATTCCCAGTGGGGGAAAGTCTGGGGCGAGGGCTTCGGCAACAAATTGCGGTCCCAAAGCTGAACCGCCAATCCCAATCGAGAGAATGTCGGTAAAGCGCGGGGCTTGTGGCGGGTGAATTGCACCGCTATGAATTTTGCGGGTAAATGTTTCGATTTGTTCAATCGTTTGCGTAATATCTTGTTTGATTTCCGGTGTTGGGGCAAGATCGGGGTTGCGCAACCAGTAGTGACCTACCATCCGGTTTTCATCAGGATTGGCGATCGCGCCTCCTTCTAGAGCTGCCATATCTTGAAACGCTTTTTCAAACTTGGGTTGCAATTGCGCGACAAAAGCATCATCAAATCTCATGCGACTGACATCTAAATAAAATTCCAAACCTGCATGGTAATAAAGCCAGTCTTGGTAACGTTGCCACAGCGTTGCAGCATCCATAGTCAATCTCTACTTACTCGTATCATCACACCAGTTTAATTTAAGTGTTCAACGATAAACGTTCAGCCCTCTACAGTGAGATTGTTTTTATGCAATTGGCAATGTGCTGTAGAATTCTTTTTTAAAGAGATCAGAGGTCAAGGATCGGGGGTTAGGGGAAGACCTCGAATCTGTAGGTAGAAATGCTGTTGAAGGCATTTAAGAATCACGATGATTTGAGATGATTTTCTCTCACTAAGTACCTACGTCAAAGTTCTCTGACCTCTGATCCCCGATTCTTCTTAACATCAATACGCTGCAACTATAAAGTACATGATCCAGAATTTGTCAGGTTGGGTTGGTTATTTGATTTTTCTCATCATCTCAACTGCTGTTTTTGCCTTATTTAGTTTGGGCTTAAATTTGCAGTGGGGATTTACCGGACTCATCAACTTTGGTCATGTTGCGTTCATGACTGTGGGTGCTTATACGACGGTTTTGCTAACCTTACACGGCGTTCCTCTGATTGTAGCCGCACTTGCAGGGGCGGGGGCTGCCGCATTGTTAGGATTGATTATTGGCTTATCTACATTGCGTTTACGGCAAGATTATCTGGCAATTGTCACGATTGGTGTTTCTGAACTACTACGATTAGTTGTCAACAATCAGGATTTACCCACAGGAAACGGGTTTACCCCAGGTTCGTTTGGCGTACAAGGCTATCCTTTACCACTCGCCAGTTTTGACCCGACGTTACTGACACGACTGGGTATGATTGCGCTATTAACGTTTGTTGTTGGAGTATGTTATTGGCGTTTGGGAAAATGGGTAAAAAATAGACAAGGCAATACCTTACCCGCACAAAAGCAAAAGCAGGACAAAAAATCTTCATTGCGATTGGTGTTAGGGATTTTGGCAGCGGGATTGATCTTAGTGTTGTATCTTGCAGCAGCGATCGCACTCTATAATTACACGAGTTATGCCAATGCGGGGTTGATGCTAATTTCGGTTTTGGTGTTGGCGTTGGTATTTTGGCGGCTAGAAGTGTTGGTGCGATCGCCTTGGGGAAGAGTTCTCAAAGCAATTCGGGAAGATGAAGATGTGGCGACAGCGTTGGGAAAAAACGTGTTTTGGTACAAGTTGCAAGCACTGATGTTGGGAGGTGCGATCGCAGGAGTTTCGGGTGCATTGTTAGCATGGCAACTAACAACGATTTATCCTGATAATTTCCAACCCCAAATTACGTTTGATGCTTGGACGATGGTCATTTTAGGTGGTGCAGGAAATAATGTAGGTACGTTACTCGGTGCGGTGATTTACTGGGCGTACGATGCGATTACGCGCTTTGCTTTACCTGCCATTTTCCCTCTCGATGAAGCGCGCTTAGGTGCGTTTCGGATTATGGTGATTGGGTTAATTTTGATGTTACTCATGCTGTGGCGTCCACAAGGAATTTTAGGCAAGAAGGAGGAATTAACACTTGGTAAGTAATTCGCAGTCACAAACACCATTACTAGCAGCAAGTGGTTTAGTTAAAAGCTTTGGTGGCATCAAAGCAGTTGACAATGCTGAAATTACTGTAGCACCAGGTAGTATCACAGGGTTAATTGGTCCCAATGGTGCAGGGAAAACGACATTGTTTAATTTGTTGTCAAACTTTATTCGCCCAGATAAAGGGCGCGTGATTTTTGATGGCGAACCGATTCAAGAGTTACAATCGCACAAAATTGCGCAACAAGGAATGGTGCGGACGTTTCAGGTAGCCCGAACACTTTCGCGGCTATCGGTGATGGAAAATATGCTGCTAGCAGCGCAAAACCAACTTGGGGAAAACTTTTGGCAAGTACAGTTACGACCGCACATTATTAAAAAGCAAGAACGTCAACTGCAACAACGGGCAATGTTGCTTTTAGAATCGGTTGGGTTAGCGCATATGGCGTATGAGTATGCAGGGGCGCTATCAGGAGGACAGCGCAAGTTACTGGAAATGGCGCGGGCTTTGATGACGCAACCGAAGTTAATTTTATTAGACGAACCTGCGGCGGGGGTGAATCCCACATTGATTAATCAAATCTGCGATCGCATCCAAACTTGGAACCGCGAGGGAATGACGTTTTTGATTATCGAACACAATATGGATGTGATTATGTCCTTGTGCGATCGCGTTTGGGTACTTGCAGAAGGTCGCAATCTGGCGGTTGGTACTCCGAGTGAAATTCAAAGTAATCCACAAGTTTTAGCAGCGTATTTAGGTCACTAGATGATCGGTTCGCCAGAAGTCAACAAAATCATCAGAAAAATTTTATCTCCTGTACTGCGAGATAATGGCTTTGATAAAGTCAAGACCAGAAATAATTGGGCTGACCGCGATCCTTGTATTTGGGTTTTAAATATTCGGGCAGTAAAACCGCATTTTCCTTCTGTGTCAGTGAGTGTTTGGTTAGGAATTTACTATAAGTTTATTTCTCCAGATATTCCAGGAAGATTACTCGTTGATACTGATAAAGATGGTAAACTTATTCCTAAAGAATGGATGTGTCATGTTAGAAATCATTTGGTTTTAGCTGAACTAGACCAATCTAAATATACAAAATCTCTGCGTTCTTCTACTGAAGCTAGTAGAAATGATATTTGGTGGATAGAACCTGATGGTAGTAATTTAGAAGACGCGATTCACGATATTAAAATAGCCTTCCTAACGCAAGGAATTCAGTGGTTTAATGCTTACTCTGATTTAGAATATGCTTTTAGTTGCATTGACTTTCTCGCACCTGACTTTTTAGTTGAAGACATTGATGAAACAGGAAGAACTGTTTTAAGACCAAAAGGTCATATTTATGGTAAACACTCTGCAAGAGACTTTGCCAAATACCTTGGTTATCAAGATAAAGTCGCAGCTTATGTGGCGTGGGAGGAAAGTCGAAAACGAGAGTATTTCAAGCGCGTGTGCGAGTTTGGTGCAGGGGTTATTGGTACGTGCGATTTAGAAATAGAATTAGAATTAAACCGTAACGTTATCCTTGAAAAAGATACTTTTACAAACTCAGGTTTTGTTTTTACTAAAACAACTTATCCTGGTCACGGTCCTTGCTGGGATCAATATTGGAAGATTTCTCAAGATGTACCGATTAATTCACGTCTTGATAATTCTTAATAAATTAGTATAAATAAACACAAATCGTGGCTATTTGTAGTGTATATCTTTGAAAAATCTGTCAAAGAGCGTGCTATATACAAAATTAAATTGTGTGTGAGGAGAGTTTGTGTCAAAAGTATTACGCCGAATGGCGAATTATAGCCTATTTGTACTGCATTTTTTACTGTATCAATTCACAAGCGCTGCGAATGCTTCAGAAGCAAATCCAGATAACCTCTTAACTCAGTCTAATTCTGCATCAACGCCAGAAATGGCGCAAGTGACGTCGGTTTCCCAACTTTCCGACGTACAGCCCACAGATTGGGCGTTTCAAGCGTTACAATCGTTGGTTGAGCGTTATGGTTGCATTGCAGGATATCCTGATGGAACTTATCGCGGTAATCGCGCATTGACACGTTATGAATTTGCGGCGGGGTTGAATGCGTGTTTGAATCGCGTTAACGAACTGATCGCCGCAGCGACAAGCGATCAACTAAGTCGGGAAGATTTAGCTACTCTCCAAAGATTACAAGAAGAATTTGCGGCTGAACTAGCTAGCTTGCGCGGCAGAGTCGATGCTTTAGAAGCCCAAACCGCCGAACTTGAAGCAAATCAGTTTTCTACCACGACAAGACTTGTAGGCGAAGTTATTACCTATATTGGTGATGCTTTTGGTGAAACTGCGGGTGATATTAATAATACAACGTTGGGTTATCGCGCGCGCCTCAATTTTGATACTAGTTTTAGCGGACAAGATCGCTTGCGAACTCGCCTACAAGCGACGAATTTAAGATTATTCGATTCAGGCGGAACCTTTGGCGGTAGTCAAGGAACTCGTGAGGGACAAGACGTTACAGATCCACCAGAACTGTTTGGGTTTGGCAATACAGGTGAAACGCGCGTAGCACCTAGTAGTATTGCCCAGAGTGGTGAAGTTATCTTAACTACATTGCAGTATCAGTTTCCTGTAAGCGATCGCTTGCGCATTTACTTAGAAGCAAACGGAACCGATCCAACATCCATTACCGATCCAATTAGTCCATTTTCTATTACGGCAACAGGTGCAGTATCTAACTTTGGACAACTTAATCCAGTGTATTTCTCTATTGGCAATCGTGCTGGTATTGGGGCAAACTTTTTAGTCACGCCAGAACTCAGCTTAGACTTTGGCTATTTAGGAGGAACCAACGCCAACAACCCAGGTCCAGGTTCAGGTTTATTCAATGGCGATTACAGTGCGTTTACCCAGTTAGTTTACAGCAGCGATCGCGCTAGAGTTGGTTTATTTTATCTCAATGGTTACTCTCGTAATTTTGGCGTTGATACGCTTGCAGGTAGCAATCCTGCGAAAGTAATTGTTGTCAACGATGTCAACAACCCAGAAAATAACTTGAATAATCCAATCGTTGCTAACGTCTACGGCGCACAACTCAATTTCCGCGTTTTTGAAGGATTTGAAATCGGTGGTTGGGTAGGTTATACTGCAGCGCGGGCTGTGGGTGAAATTAAAGGCGATGCTGATATCTGGAATTATGCTGTAACGTTGCATTTTCCTGATTTATTCCGCGAAGGCAATGCCGGTGGTATTGTGGTAGGGATGCAACCACGCTTAACAGGCACGAGTAACGCAGTTTTAGCCGCAGCGATTGGTTTACCCGACGGGCAAAGAAGCGATCGCGATACAGGTTTACACCTCGAAGCCTTTTACCGCTATCAATTGACCGATAATATCTCAATTACACCTGGCGTCTTTTGGTTAACTGCACCAAACCACGACGCGCGCAATCCTGATGTTGTGATTGGCGTCATCAGAACTTCATTCATATTCTAGTGGAAACCGATCGCCGATCTGAGTTAACTGAATATAAAATGTGGGGTAGGCATCTTGCCTGCCCATGTTGACTCACCTATGAAATCAATCCTGTGAACAATAAATCAGTATGTGATAGTTGGTTTGCAACTCAAAAAATTAGCGATCTCCTCTACTGCATCAACGAAATTCACTACTGGGAATGGAATCGGGCGAATATCTGGTTAATCAAAGGACAAAAGCAAGATTTACTCATTGATACAGGTTTAGGGGTTGCGAGTCTGCGGCAATATATCGCAAGTTTAATCGATAAACCGCTGCTGGCGATCGCTTCGCACATCCATTTCGATCACGCGGGGGGAATTCACGAATTTGACGATATTGCGATTCACACCGCCGAAGCTGATGCTTTGCGTCACGGAGATTGTCACGCAGCTTTGTGCAATCCTGAATCAGGTTGGATACTCGACGAACACTTTTCGCAATTACCTTACCCAGGTTTTACCGCGACACAATACACATTTCATGCAGCCGAACCAACGCAATTACTGCAAGCAGGAGACGTTATTGATTTAGGCGATCGCGCTTTTGAAATTTTACACCTGCCTGGGCACTCTCCAGGTTGCATTGCCTTATACGATCCATTTAGCCAAGAACTCTTTTCCGGCGATATCATTTACGACGGCGATTTACTCGATCAACTTCCTGGTAGCGATATTTCCGCCTACATTGCATCTTACGAATACCTACAGCACTTACCCGTAGAAATCGTCTACCCTGGACATTACCATATGTTCGGCGAACAACGAATGCACGAACTCATTGCCGACTATCTCGAAGCTAAACGTCAACCAGGATGTCCTCAAGAACATCTTAGCTGCAACCCTCAATAGACATCTCTTGTGTTGTTGCGGTTCGTCATTCTGTATTCTTGATAACAAAACAAAATTTCCTCTCAACTATACTTGTTATAATATGTAATTGTGCGCATTGTTATGGTGTCCGCTACCGCAGCCAAAGCAATTTCTAAAATCGATCCGTCATACTATTTGCATCACAAAAAGCCCCTATGGAATGCAATAGCGATCGCATACACTTTAGGTGGTTATGGAAGTGCGATCGCCTTATTCTTATCTTCCAACTTGTGGCTAAATCTCTTGGGAGTATTGCTACTCGCGCATAGCTTAGTGATCTCAGCATATCTATCCCACGAGTTCATGCACGGCACGATTTTTGCCGATCGCAAGTGGAACGCCATTGGTGGTAACGTTATGCTGTGGCTAAACGGTGGCTGCTACGCGCGATTTAAAGATTTAACGCAAGATCACATTGCACATCACATCAATCGCGTTGATTTTGCGGCGTTTGATATTGCGGATTTGATGAACAAACTACCCGCATTTATTCGCAAGATAATTTTAGGACTAGAGTGGCTGCACTTTCCAAGTGTGTCTTTTATCTTTCAGTGGCGCAGTATTTTTGCACCATTTTGGGAACCGCAACGACGCGATGAACGCGGCAGAATTGTTACGCTTCTCATTGTACGCGGATTGCTGTTTACTGGATTAGCAGTAATTTCTCTCAAAGCCCTAGCATTATATTTTCTGGGGTATGTTGGGATGATTACAGTGCTACGATTTGTTGATGCTTTTCAACATACTTATGAAGCAATTCCTGTCGGTTCGCCGTTACCAAAACGAGATTATGCATACGAACAAGCCAACACGTTTTCTAACGTGATTTCGCGACGTTACTGGTGGCTAAACTTGCTACTTTTAAACTTCGGCTATCACAACGCGCATCACGAACTGATGAAATGTCCTTGGCATAGTTTACACGAACTTGACCGCGAGATATTTACAGGTGAAGAAGTTCACTACGTTACGCTACCGCAATTATTAGGAAACTACCATCGCTTTCGGATAGCGCGAATTTTCTCGGATCAAGGTACTGCAATTGACGAAGAAGGTAACTTGCAATTAGAAAAGTTTTATGGTGCGATCGGTGTGTCGTTCTTAGTGAAGTTTTAATTTCATGCAATTACCCGCAGCTTTGGAAACCGTTTTTGCAGATAATAGCGAACCTGATGCAATTTTTCAGGCGTTATTACCTGCATTATGTAACGAGTTGCAAACGGATCGGTGTTTTCTGTATCTGCGCAATCCGCACAATCAAAAGGGAAAAGTAGCATACTGCTGGCGACGCAGTGCGGAAATTCCTGATGTTACAGATTCAGAATGGAGTAAAGAACCTGAATCACTCGCCGCAGAAGATCCGTTATTTTCCGCCGCGTTACAAGCTAAGCCTTCAGTTTATGTAGAAGATGTCGAAACGGCAAATCCGGAAGTTGTCAATTTAGCATTTGAACGCAAACATTTTGGTCATCGCGCCTTAATTCACGCTCACTTGTGCGAAGATGATTTATTATGGGGAATTTTGCAACCGTGTATTTTTGGTAAACCCAGAGCGTGGAGTGAAAGCGATCGCGCTATCATTACAGAATTAGAACAAAGATTGACACCACTAGCCATAACTTACGTCAAGACTGTAGGGATGTAATTTTTAACAACTGCGCAAACAGTGCATCACTTCGCGTTTGATGGCGGTGAATTCAGCAGTTAACTTGATTTCAACATCGCGATTTTGTGGTAGATCGACAATAATCTCTTGTTTGATTTCTCCTGGATGCGCACTCATGACAAACACGCGCTGCGATAAAAAGACAGCTTCTTCAACATCGTGCGTGATCGTGCAAATTGTCGTCCGTGTTTGTCGCCACAAATCGAGTAAAAATTGCTGCATTTGCTCTTTTGTTTGAGCATCCAATGCACCAAAAGGCTCATCCATTAATAATACATCTGGTTCATTTGCTAAAGCACGGGCGATCGCTACTCGTTGTTTCATTCCTCCTGATAACTGCTTAGGATACGCTTTGGCAAATCGAGTTAATCCGACAACGTCTAAAAAGTAAGCGATGCGTTCATTGCGTTGTTTTGCACTCAGCGATCGCAGTCGCGAACCAAAGCCAATATTGCCAGCGACAGTTAGCCAAGGGTACAAAGTATAATTTTGAAATACCATACCGCGATCGGGTCCTGGACCAAGCACAATTTCACCATCAACTTTGACTTCGCCTGAAGTTGGTTGCGTTAATCCGGCAATAATATTAATTAATGTTGATTTACCGCAACCAGAAGCCCCAACAACACAAACAAACTCGCTTTCGTACAACTGAAAATTAATGTTTTGTAAAACTGCGAGCGATTTACCTTGAGTAGGGAAGCTTTTGCTTAAATTACTCACTTCTAATTTTGGTTGTTTGCTGCGATCGCCAGCTTGTGTTGTATGAGTTTCTAGCGAAATTTGAGTCATTACATTTACTTTTTAGTGCAAGGCAGAAATACTTTTTATTCAAGCAAATAACAAAGTCATAAACTGTTAATTAAGATACAATGCTGTCGGTTGAATAACACGCATAATTTTCTCGAATCTGATTAATTTAGCTCACAATTTCATTTAGTGATGACTCAAGTATTTCCCCAACCGCGTAAAAGATATCTTCCCCCTTCAACATTTTGGAGTTTGCGGCAAGGATTTCCGCAATGGTTGCGTCTTTTGCTATCAGCGATCGCCTTGGCTATACCCTTATTATTATGGGCATTAATTAGCTACAGCGGATTAACAACTCCTGTTTTTTTACCAACACCTACAGCGGTAATTGATGCAGGAATTCGGATGTTTACCGAAGAAGATTTACACTTAGATATTATTGCAAGTAGTTTGCGCGTTGCAGCGGGGTTTCTAGTTGCGGCGCTTGTTGGCGTACCTATTGGAATTTTAATGGGAACTTTCTATAGCATGGAAAGTTTATTTAGTCCAATTGTTGGTACAGTTCGTTATATGCCAGTTGTCGCGTTTGTACCTTTAATTATTATTTGGGTTGGTTTAGGTGAAGCGGCAAAAGTTTTGATTATATTTTTGGGAGTTGTTCTTTACAACGCAATGATGGTTGCGGATGCGGTGAAGTTTATTCCGAATGAAATGCTTAATGTGGCTTATACTTTAGGTTCTAATCGTCGAGAAGTGTTATTTCGCGTTATCATTCCTGCTACGTTTCCGAGTGTTTTAGATACATTGCGCGTTAATATTTCGGGAGCGTGGAATTATTTAGTCATTGCTGAATTAATTGCCTCGCAAAATGGCTTGGGATATCGCATTGTGCAATCACAGCGGTTTTTGCAAACTGACAAAGTTTTATTTGCGATCGCAGTTATCGGAGTCATCGGTTTACTCATTGATTACAGCTTGAAATTACTTTCTAAAGCTTTAACACCTTGGGCAGATCAAACGCGTAGCTAAATCACAACTTCAAGTTGAATGAGGGCTTGCGTTGTTATCCCTAAACCTATAATCGCGATCGTGGCAGCGCTCACAACAGGTAATATTTTTAACAATCCTACTTGTGTAGGTAGCTTTTTAAATAAACCTTGGGCATAAATAAGAAGTAAGCCTAAAGCTGTGAGAACCCCTGCTAAACCCAAACTAAACGCTAAGACTAAAACTAACCCCCAACTGATGTGACCGAGTGCGATCGCACTTAATAGTAATACTAACGCTGCCGGACACGGAACAAGTCCGCCAGAAATTCCTAGCGCAAATAGACTGCGCCAGTGAAGCGATGCGGTAGTCGGTAAGTGCGAATGATGGTGGTGTTTGTGAGTATGCGCAGGCGATCGCTGCTGCTGCACGTGCCGCAACCGATGCCAGAATAAATTTATACCAATGAAGACTACCATTAAACCTGATAAAAGACTGAGCCAAGGGTAAAGCAGGTCAGGTGCAATCAAGCGCGAGGCGAATAGCGACGCTAGCCCTAACGCAAAAACACCAATCGTATGCGTAATTGTTGTTGTTAGCCCTAAGAATATTGCATGATAAACAGTAGCACGGGAACCCATGAGGTACGCACCAACGATAGTCTTACCATGCCCAGGAGACATGGCGTGCATCGCACCCCAAACGATTGCACCGGCGATCGCCGCCAAAAATGACCCCTTAAGCGGTATAACTGATGGCATCAGTGATAGCTGACGATTGTCTGGACTAAATATATAGTTTTGCGTTTGCCCAGCGTTGAAGATAGTGGCAAAACACCGCGCTTCAGGTGCTTCTGGTAGAAACAAATTGTAGTCAATTTTTAGCCCTTGTACTGGAGAAGTCCAATTGTAGGTCAGTTGCAAAGTAGTGTGAGTTGTTGCGGTAGCTTGGATTGACGGTATTTTTGTTGCCAAAGGTGCAACGGTAAGAATTCCTTGCTGATGATTGGCGTTCGTCAAACGAAAGCGATTTCCCAGAAACTTTTCTAGTTTTGCTTGATGCGTATGAACTTCCGCAGTCGATAGTTGTCCATCCTGATTATCATCTGCCATTGTCACCAAACCAGTAGGCAACGTCAGCGTTACTTGCGTTTGCGTTTCGCCCACAACAATTTCTGCAACAGCAACATCAGTCCAATGCGCGCGGCTAGCAGTTGGTAGCAAGACAAGCAATAGTGAAACTAGGATGATGCCAAACTTGAATTTATGCCACTTAGTCTTCATTGAATTTATTGGCGATAGGATTACAAACCCATTCCCAGGGCGCGGCGTGCTTGTTCGTTAAAAGTTGGGTCAATTTCTTGCGCCAGTTGAAAGTAAGCGATCGCCTGTGATTGTTTGCCTTGTGCTTTGGCGATTTCACCGGCTCTATAAAAGAGTACGGGATCGCGAACGCCCGATTTTAGTGCTTCTTGGATTGCTGCTTGTGCTTCCCGCCAGCGCCCCGAACGCGATAGCGCCCACGCAAAAGTATCGAGAGTTTGAGGATCGCGGCGCAGACTCAGTTCAGTTTGCATCAATGACAATGCTTCTGGTAAATCCTCGTTTCGCCCGCGTTCGAGTAATAGTTGTGCTAATTCGCGTCGATGTCCAAACGCACCGTCGTGATGTCCGCTAGCATTTTGTTGACGTAATAAAATTTCCGCTTGGTGCCAAAAAAGTGCGATCGCTTCATTTTGTCTACCTTGTAGTAGCATGAGTCTAGCTTTACTCCGTTCAACAACGCGATCGAACACCGTTGCTGCTTCACGCGAATATGCAGTGATTTGGTTGTAATAGTTTGCAGCATTGTTGTAGTCTCCTTGTCTTGTTTTCAGTTCGCCAAGTTGTACGAGTGCGAAAGAATACCCAGGTAAGATTTGCAAAGCTTCCTGATACAGATCCTCTGCGAGTGCGAGTTGTCCGCGTTGCAAATAAAATCGCCCTAACAATGTTCGTACCCATGCTGAACTGGCTTTTTCTCCTGGTTCCTCAGCAGCTAAAGCAGCTTGAAAAGCTTGTATGGCTTCTTGGTCTTTTCCTTGTGCAACTTTAACCAAAGCTTGCAATGCTAAACTTCCTAAACTGGGCATTTGCTCGACTAAGGTATCAGCAGCGCGACTGGCTTGTGCAACTTTTCCGATTGCCAAATGCGATGTCACCATAATTGCTAACGCATCTTCGTTATGCGCTTGCGAATTCAGCACTTGTTGCGCAAGACGAATCGCACCAGAAAAATCATGACGCGCTTCTGCTACCCGCGCTAAGACTAAAATTGCACCTTCGTTGTTGAAGGGTAAATGCGTTAGCGATCGCCCTGCGGCTTGCTCTGCAAGTAAATACCAGCTACCTTCTCCTGTTGCACGCCCCATTTTGAGATAAGCGCGCGCAAGTGAAGTTAAGTTCAAACCGCCTTGAGGGTCTTGACGAACTCGTTCTTGATAAAAAGCAATTTCCTGCTGCACAAGAGTTGTTGTATTCGTCTCTTTTTCTAAGGACTGCCTAAAGGGATAACGATAAGGAGCAGTAAGATGAGAATTGTGCGGCGTCATCCCTATCCACAGGCGCTTAAAAAAGATTGTCACTAACACAATAGTTGTCATTGATACTGCTACAACCAACAGCCACTTGAAACTCGTCGTAGCTGCGTAGCTACACTTATCTTTCATAAGCTGCAAAGTCCCCCTTCTCCAAAGGGGCTATCATTTTTAGTTTTGTCGTGCCAAGTAAGGAAACTGGTTCACTAAAGGTTTGTGACCTTGTGCAGGATTTCCAGGAGTACCAGCATACGACACGTTATCAGTTGTTACCGCTTTATTGGTGAGTACACTCAAGGTTGTATCAATGACATCATCAAGTAGCTTACGTCCAGCAATTGGTCTTTTCTGAGTATTGACAGCACTTGCATAACCACTTGGTATAGTTGTATCAATTCGCATCACATCAGGTAAAAAGGCAGCAAGTAGAGCATCCGCCTGTACTGAAGAATTGCCAAGCGCCAGCAGCGTGTTTCTGGCTTCCCGCCGGACAAGTGCAGTACTAGGACTTAAATCTTGACTGGGCGGAATACTGTTAAAGGCATTTAAAAAATCGTTGGTAACAACCAAACCTTCATTAATTCCTGGTTGTGCTAGCCGCTCAAATTGTTTAAACTGACCGCTACGGGGATCTCTAACCGAGATTGTTTGCCAAACATCGAACGTCGTTGCAGAAGTAGAACCGCGCAAGAAATTAATAGGAACTCGCACAACGATCGCATTGACGTTGTATCCTTTGGCAAAATCCAATGCTGTATTAGCAGGGCGAAAACCTACCGCAGGTCCTATTCCCAAAGCGCCTGCACGGACGCGAAAGAATTGCTCGACATCAAAAAAGAAGGGATCTTCACGCAATCCCGCAAATACCGTAAGTTGCGACCCACCCAGCGCCAGATTGTTAATAATTGGCGGCGCGGCGGGGTTAGGGTTGAGATGCGTCGTTTTTCCTCTGGCGACTCCGAGGACGTTACCATTACCAGCGATCGCCGTCAGTTTGAAAGGTTGTTGGTTGAAAGCATTAGGTGCATCAAATTCAAAGCGAAGAATGAGGTTAGGTATCCCCGTCGGAGTTGCGTTTCTATCAGTAACGCGCGTCACTTTGAATTCATATCGCGCAGTGTTGCTGAAAAAATACTGCTGACGCGCAAGCGATCGCGGATTAGTGTTCATCACGAAGATCAAATTATTTGGACCAGTAGTAGGGTTTTGGTCTTGTTCTCGGAATACATACAAATCAGTCAAATTAACGTTGCGACCTTTAGTATCGACTTCGCCATCGTCATGGTCTGATGCTTCGATGTACTGTGGAACAAACGTCACTAAACCTACTAGGCTCAAGCTGATGCTGCTTAGTAGAATAATTGCTTTTTTACGTTTTCTATGTTTAAAGTACCTCAAACACAAAGATGCAAGATTTGTTTTATCTGCCATGTGGGTTAGATCCTTTTTGATTTGGATTATTAATTTTGAATGTGTTCAATGACATCTTTTGCATAGCTACGCAGAGATGCACAGAAGTTATGAGTTCTGCGTTAAAGAAATTCTTTTACTAACGTCTGCGAAGGTTGACCGCTAAACCAACAAAGCCACCTCTCGTTGGAAAATTGCCTAATTTAGCCGCCGCGCCCGTGGATAAGTTAATGCTGTACAATGTTGAGCCAGAAATGGCAAAGGCAAAATTTCTGCCATTGGTATCAGTCAAGATGTCCATTCCTGCGATCGGGGCAAAGTTAACGCCAAGCGCACCTACTGTCGTTAAAGTTCCGTTGGGTGGATCTTGCAATACTAAAACATCGCGATCGTAGTCAATGTCGAAAAGCTGCGTAGAAGCAGGTGTAGATGCTCCTATACGAGAATTTGTGTAGGCACCTGCGGTAATATTAGGTTCTATCCCAAAGTTGGGGTCTCCAGCAATGTAGGCTAAGGCTGTTTGAGATGTCGCGGTACCGTCATCGACATTGACAGAGAAATTTTGTTGATTGCTACCAACAACGCGCAGACGATCTAAAACCGGATTGAAATCACACCCCGACTGAAATCCACCATTGAAGCTAGTCGAGAGAGTTTTTTGCAACTTTGCACTACCCGTCTTGGGGTTGATAGTGTATATTTTGTCAGTATCTGTCAAACCATACAGCAATCCGTTAGCGGGACGAAAGTCGATACACTGTAAGTTACCATCAATACCGCTGACTACAATCCGCGTCGGCTGCTCTGAACCAAAGCGAACTAAAACATTATTCGAGGTTAAGCCAATAATTGTAAATGCTGGAGTTGCATGGCTTTGGGTATGTACGAGTGACAAGCTAGTCGCTACAGCGATCGCAGTGACAATTTTGCTCAAGCTAAGTTGCATCATGAGCCTCCAATAATTATTAGTTATATTTCTGAGCAATAACCAGCTACGTCAAACAAAACCAGAAAATTGACTGGTTATTGCAACAGTGGTGCTTTCTAAAGGGGTATACGTCTAATATCAGCACTTGGATTCATGCAGGCAAAAATATTTTTGGCGGAGGACATCTCTGCAACCCTGTACATACCATTAGGTTTTGTGGATAAGTGGTATTTAAAAATCAAATAGATAAAAGTATGGAATGGGGTGACATCAACACGTAGCTTATTTTGGGCTGGCAAAAACGCAATGCATTGAGCAGAACTAAAGTGCAAAACATCAACAAGATGTTATTACCCGTGGATGACCAATCGGCAAAAGATGAAGAAGCAGCGCTGCTTGCCAAAATTGCGCAGCAAGATCAAACTGCACTCGCTAAACTTTACGATCGCTACGCCCAAGTTCTCTATGCAGTCGCTTTTAAGATTGTGGGTACTGTCGAGGAGGCTGAAGAAGTTGTGCTTGATGTTTTTCACCAAGTATGGAAAACAGCCCAACGCTATGATGTTAAACGCGGGCGAGTTGATACTTGGCTTTTTATGCTAACTCGCAGTCGATCGCTCGATCGATTACGTGCTTTAGAGCGAATCGCACAAGCTGCTGCATTGACTAAAACACTACCAACTCAACCTCTAACGATTGATCCAGAGGAGGATGTTCTGATTGGCGAACGTCGCGCTAGAGTATTAGCGGCTTTGAGCCAGATTCCACCAGCACAAAGACAAGTGCTTGAAATGGCTTACTACAAGGGACTCACGCATGTAGAGATTGCTGCACAAACTGGCGAACGTCTTGGTACGGTTAAAACCCGCATTCGCCTAGGATTAAGTAAATTACGTCAGATCCTCGGCACCTGGGAATAGGCAAGTTAAGATGGAGCAATAAGCAAGTTAAATATAATGAACCACGACGATTTGAATGAACTTGCAGCTTTATCCGCATTCGAACTTTTAGGCGAATCTGAGTGCGGTGTACTTGAAGATGCGATCGCGCAATCTCCAGAACTGGGAGAGAAGTTAACTCAATTACAGGACGCCGCCGCAGCGATCGGCTATAGCGCCCCGATTGTACCGATGGCTTCTGATCTCAAAGAACGTCTATTTCAACGTATTGCAACAGCAGTTGAGAATACTGAAGATGTAGCCACTTCACCTGATTTAGCACATTTAACGCAACAAGCAAGCCGCGTAACTTGGCAACCTTACTCGCTACCTGGCGTTATCGTTGGTACACTCCACATTGACACAAATCGCAGAGAAATTGCGTGTTTTCTTCGCGCTGAAGCTGGCGTGCAATTTCCTTATCACTCTCATGCTGGAAATGAAGAAATTGTCGTGTTAGAAGGCGATCTTATTATTGGCGATCGCGTCTATCGAACTGGTGAGTGTATTTTGTCACATAGAGGTTCGGCGCATAAACCAAAAACCTCTGGTGGTTGCTTACTTTTCTTGCGTACTTCGCTAGACGATCGGATTTTATCCTAACGCTTAGCTGATGTTTTTAGACCATTAAATACGAAAAAATAAACGTAATTTAAATGCGAGTGCGAATGAATCTGCCGTTTAATAAAAGAAAGTCTACTCCATGTAATTTTTCATAAAAATCTTGTTTTAATGTACGAAGGTACACTTTGCCTCAACAGCCCTGACTTCAATTAGAGGGTCTCCGTGAGTCGTGCAGGAGGTCTCATCAATAAAAGTTTGACTCACAAACGTTAAGTGTGGAGTTAGTTACAAATTGTTCTATTGACTAGCTCTATTATCACAGTTAACTCAAAACTTTTTTACATATGAAAATCAATTTAGCAAAAACTGCATTAATTTGCGTCGATATGCAAGCAGGAGTTTTCACAGGTGAAGGAAACTTACCACATGTTGGAACTGCTGAAGTTCTCCCCAAAGCGAAAAAAGTTTTAGCAGCAGCGCGAGAAGCAAAACTACCAATCATTCACTTTCAAGAAGTCCATCGTAAAGAGATGGTAGATTTTGGTAGAGAATTAGATGGTGCTGAACCTGTGCATTGTTTAGAAACTTGGGCTAGCACCAACTACTATTGGGAACTCGCACCAATTGATGGCGAGTTTGCTATTGCTAAAAGACGTTACAGTTGCTTTTTTGGTACAGATTTAGAAATTCTTTTGCGTGGGTTGAAAGTTGATACTGTTGTGCTAATGGGAACAATGACAAATGTATGCGTTCATTACACCGCAGTTGATGCGCACCAACGCGACTACCACTTTCATGTTATAGAAGATTGCTGCGCTGGTTCCGATTGGGATGCACACTGGGCGGCTTTAACAGCAATGGAATATTTACAAACAGGCGCGCGTATTCTCCACACTGATTTTATTGCCGCTTTGCATTCCGTCGCCGTTAAGTAGGTGGGCATAATTAAATAACATTTGTCGGGTAATAGGTAATAGGTAATGGGTAATAGAAATTCTTTCCGCTTTCCCAATGACCAGTGACCAATTACCAGTTCTGTTCGTCTACTTCCATCAAAAGAAGGAATCGGAGACTTTCCTAATAACCAATGACCAATTACCAATTACCAGCCCTTAAATTATGTTTATTTTCACCACTTACTTCAGTAGAGTTGTTTATGCTTGCACTTCGCGTAAAAATCTTGGTTCTAGGATATTACTCAAATCGGGGGCTTGAGGAATTTGTTTTTGGGAAACGAGAAATTGTGACAAGTCGTTCATGTGGTCGAGTAAATACATATCACTTTGGGGATTACCCAGCATTTCTAAGTTCGTTGGTAAATCGATGAGTCTGACGCCTTTGAGTTGTTCTTCGACTTCTTGGGGTGTGAGTTGCAAGCGTTTACCTGCGATCGCTAGTGCTTCATCGCGGTTTGTTTCCATAAATTCGCGCGCCTGCAAAATTCCTCGAATAAAACCTGTCACAGCGTTGGGGTTTGCTTCGATGAACCTCGTACCAAATAAATACACATCCACAATCGCGGTTGGCATTTTAGAAGTATCGTAAATAATTCTGCCGTCTGGCTGCGCTTGATCGGCTTTTTGCAAGAATGGTGAATAAGTCACCGCAATCTCGGTTCTTCCTGCTTGATACGCCGCCGCTGCTGCATCAGGAGTGACGTTTATCAGTTTGACATCATCACCACTCAAGCCTGCTTCTTTCAATACTTGAAGTAAGAAGAAATGACTGACTCCGCCAACTTCGACAGCAACTTCTTTGCCTTTAAAGTCAGCAATACTAGTAATACTATTACGCGCTAAAATTCCATCGCCGCCTAGCGAGTTATCCGCTGCCATAATAATGCGATAGTCTACGCCTTTAGCAGCTAAAGATACAGCTTCAGAAGTAACGACGGCTTGACTGTCAAGTCGTCCTGCGCCAAAAGCCGCCATCGCATCGGTAGCTGAACTAAAATCTCTAAAATTGAGGTTTAACCCGTTTTCTTGAAAAAAGCCTTTCTCTAATGCAATATACAAAGGCGTATAACCAATCCACAGCGTACTTCCTGACGTCGCCGAAACTTGGTTTGTCGTAGATGATGTGTTAGATAGCGTTCCTGATTGCTGAGTACACGCGTGTAGCGCCAAACTTCCTGCAAATCCTGTGAATAATGACAATGCTTGACGGCGCGTCCAATGCGAATGATTACTCATACTCATGAGTATCTCTATCCCTAAATTGCTCTATCGCACCATTAAGCGATTTATTTTGGTGAAAAAATGTTAATAAAAATACAATTTGCCTAGTTATAATTCTATAACTTTTTAGGTATCTATTAGTAGCATCTACGAATTAGCAGACAAATTGCTGCTTTATTAAACTACTTGCAATGAAAAAACTTAGGCTATTATTTACACTTTCACTAGCAGCAATCGTTGCTTTAATTATCGTCGTCAGTGATAGCATAAATAACAAACTTGCTGCTCAATCACAATACGCTGGGCGCACTTTGGTGATGGTAACATCAGCCGATTACCCGCCTTACGAGTTTAGAGATACAGCCGCCGGTAGTGAAATCATTGGTTTTGATATTGACATTGCCAATTATATTGCCCGCGAACTAGGGTTTGAATTAAAAATTCAAGATACAGACTTTAATGGTATAATTCCAGCGCTACAATCGCAAAGAGCAGATTTTGCGATGGCGGGAATGACACCAACAGAGGAACGCCGACAAAATGTAGATTTTTCTGATATTTATTACGAAGCGAAGAATACAATTGTTGCACTTCAAGGTAGTAATTTACGAGAACCTGAAGATTTAGCAGGCAAAAGAGTCGGCGTTCAACTCGGTTCGATTCAAGAAACGACAGCAAGAGAATTTGAAAATGTTACTGTTGTACCGCTGAATCGCACTGGTGAGATCATTCAAGAAGTCAAGGCAAGACGTGTTGATGCAGCAATTATTGAAGATACGATCGCTAGAGGTTTTGTTGCAAATAACCCTGACTTAGAATTTAACACGATTGATGCGGGCGAAGGCGGTTCGGCGATCGCATTTCCTCGCGGTTCTCCTTTGGTTGATGACTTTAACCGCGTCTTGCGACAAATGCAAAGCAGTGGAGAAATGGAAAGGTTAGTCAACAAGTGGTTTGGCGGCGAACCTGAAACAACTGCAACAGCGAATGATTCTCCATTTTCTTTTGCCCAAATCGCGCCGAGTATTCCCTTTATTTTACGCGGCATTTTAATAACATTACAGTTCACTGCTTTATCCGCAATTTTTGGGTTTATTTGGGGAACAATTCTTTCCCTATTTAAAATCTCCACTTTTAAACCATTAGTTTGGTTTGCAACGGCTTACACGTCAATTTTTCGCGGTACGCCGTTACTGTTGCAAATTGCTTTAGTTTACTACGCCACGCCCCAAATTACTGGATACAACATTCCTGCACTATTAGCTGGGGTAATTACATTTACCCTTAATTCGGGTGCGTATATTTCTGAAACAATTCGCGGTGGTATTCTGGCAGTTGATAAAGGACAACGCGAGGCAGCGCTTTCTTTAGGTGTTCCTTATCAACCAATGATGTTAGATATTATCCTACCTCAGGCAATCAAAAATATTTTGCCTGCATTGGTAAACGAAAGTATCGCGTTACTGAAAGATTCAGCTTTAGTTTCGACAATCGGTGTAGCAGATTTATTGCGTCGCGCTCAAATTGTTGGTGCAGAAAGGTATATATACTTTGAACCGCTGATCGTAGCTGGCGTTATTTACTACTTGATGGTAATGAGTTTAACTTGGGGGGGCTATGCGCTTGAAAGAAGATTACAACGTAGCAGTTGATGTTGCGGTTGATGTAGAAGATTTACATAAATCCTTTGGCAATCTAAAAGTTTTACGCGGCATTTCTACTAAAGTTAATAAAGGCGAAGTTGTTGCCATTATTGGTCCTAGTGGTTCAGGAAAATCAACTTTCTTGCGCTGCATGAATTTATTAGAAACACCAACATCAGGGAAGATTTACATTGATGGTGTCGATATTACATCGCGCAAATGCGATATCATGAAAGTTCGCCAAAATGTAGGAATGGTGTTTCAGCACTTTCATTTGTTTCCGCACATGACGGTGCTAGAAAATGTCACGTATGCGCCTACTAAAGTTAAGCACGTTGATAAAGAGGTGGCGCGACAAGAAGCGCTGGATTTACTCACTAAAGTAGGATTAGCAGAGAAAGCAAATGTTTATCCTGCTAAACTATCAGGAGGACAAAAACAACGTGTCGCGATCGCGCGGTCTTTAGCAATGAAACCGCAAGTAATGCTATTTGATGAACCAACTTCTGCACTCGATCCTGAAATGGTGAAAGAAGTGTTAGAGGTGATGAAAGACTTAACGCAAACAGGCATTACAATGGCAATTGTAACGCATGAAATGGGCTTTGCCAGAGAAGTCGCGCACCGAATTTTATTTCTAGATGAAGGGCGTTTAGCTGAAGATGCAACTCCGAAGCAGTTTTTTAGCAATCCGCAGTGCGATCGCGCGAAACAATTTCTCGAAAAAATGCTGTAAACCAGGTTAGTATATTTCTCGTGCTAGCTTGGAAATGAAACAAGTTAACTGCAAAGTAGGGAGTTGAAAATGCAAACTCAACAACATTACTACACTCCCGAAGAATATTTGGCACAAGAGGAAGTTGCAGCGTTTCGCAGCGAATACCGCGATGGAGAAATTGTGCCGATGACGGGTGGGTCGATTAACCATAATCAGATTGCAGGAAACGTTTATGCTTTTTTGAAGTTTATGCTTCGCCAAACTGATTTCAAGCCATATATTGGCGACCTGCGGTTATGGATTCCTCGTTATCGGCAGTATACTTATCCTGATGTATTTTTAATACAAGGTCAACCTATTTTTCAAGACCAACGTACAGATGTAATATTGAATCCTTGCTTTATCGTTGAAGTCTTATCCAAATCAACAAAAGATCGCGACAGAACTGATAAATTTCGCTATTATCGTTCCATACCAGAGTTTCAAGAATATATACTAATTAATCAATACGAGATTGAAATTGAGCAATATCTAAAATCCGATCGAGATTCTTGGCTATTTCGCGCTTATGAATCTGATACAGAAAAAATCTTTTTTGCTTCAATCAATGTAGAAATGACAATTGCAGAAATCTACGAAAACGTTAACTTTAATTTAGCAGATACACAAGGGTAAGATATCATCAGGCGTACTAGCTTAGTGCATAAATTCGCAGCTAAACAAATAAAGTCCACCTGCGTGGACTTGCTTATAAAAATATGTAGCCCTGAATTCAATCGGAGGGCTTAAATGTCGAGTTCTGTAAGATTTAGGCGCGAACCGTAAGTCTCGATAAATTCACGACGAGGCGCAACGCGATCGCCCATCAAAATTGTGAAAATGCGATCGGCTTCCGCAGCGTCTTCGATTTCTACTTGTTTCATCGTGCGCGTTTCTGGGTTCATGGTTGTTTCCCAGAGTTGTTCGGGCATCATTTCGCCTAAACCTTTGAAGCGTTGAATTGTATAGTTAGCATTATCGGGGAACTCGTGCTGAATGAGATTTTGAAGTTCGCGATCGCTATAGCAGTAGTAATGATTGCGCCCGCGTTCGACTTTATACAGCGGCGGACACGCAATATAAATGTAACCTTGATCGATCAGTTCGCGTTGATAGCGGTAGAAGAACGTGAGTAATAAGGTTCTAATATGCGCGCCGTCTACGTCGGCGTCAGTCATAATCACAATGCGGTGGTAGCGCAACTGCGAAGCATCAAACTCTTCGCCTTTGACACCTAATCCGAGGGCTGTAATTAAAGCTTGGATTTCGGTGTTTTTGTAGATTTTGGCGTCGTCAGTTTTCTCAATATTGAGGATTTTACCGCGTAAGGGGAGGATGGCTTGGAAGCGGCGATCGCGTCCTTGTTTGGCACTTCCACCTGCTGAATCTCCTTCAACGATGAAGATTTCTGATTCGCTGGCGTCTCTAGAACTGCAATCGGCTAATTTACCAGGTAAGGGTGAAGATTCTAAAACTGACTTGCGGCGTACTAATTCGCGGGCGTGACGCGCAGCTTCTGCGGCTTTAAACGCTTGAATTGCTTTATCTAAAATTGCATCGGCGACACTAGGATGAAAATCAAGGTACTCGGTGAGAACTTCGCCAACTAGGGAATCTACAATTCCGCGCACTTCGGTGTTACCAAGTTTTGTTTTTGTTTGTCCTTCAAATTCAGGATCGGGAACTTTAACCGAAATGACTCCTGTTAAACCTTCACGGACATGTTCGCCGCTAAGATTCGGTTCGTTTTCTTTAATTTTGTTCCGCTTGCGGGCGATCGCATTAAGTGTCCGTGTCAGTACAGCTTTTAATCCTTCTAAGTGCGTTCCACCATCAACCGTACGAATGTTATTTGCAAAACCTAAAATATTGTCAGTATAAGCATCCGCTGACCACTGCAAAGCGACTTCAACTTGAACGTTGTTGCGTTCGCCTTGCACAAAGATGATTTCTTCGTGTAGCGGCTGCTTTTCGCGGTTCATGTACGCGACGTATTCTTTAATTCCACCTTTATATTCGTAGGTCTCGACTTTCGGTTCGCTACTTTTGAGGAGATCTAAGCGGCGATCGCTAAATGTAATCTTGACCCCAGCGTTTAAGTATGCTAACTCGCGCAAACGACCAGCTAGTGTGATGTAATCAAACTCGGTTCCCGTAGTAAAAATTGTGGCATCTGGTAGAAAGGTGACAGAAGTTCCTGTTTTTACTTCTTTGCTAGGTTTAACTTGCAATTCTGTTACTGGTACGCCCCGCTCAAAACGCTGGACGTAAACGTGCTTGTCGCGCCATACGGTAACTTCAACCCACTCAGACAAAGCGTTTACGACCGAAATTCCGACTCCGTGCAATCCTCCAGAAACTTTGTAACCACCACCACCAAATTTCCCTCCGGCATGTAATACTGTCATTACAGTTTCTAATGCTGATTTACCAGTTTGGGGGTGTGTATCTGTCGGAATGCCTCGACCATTGTCTGTAACTGTTACAGAACCATCCGCATTTAAGTCCACCTCCACATGCGTGCAGTATCCCGCCAAAGCTTCATCGATCGAATTGTCTACGACCTCGTAAACTAGATGATGGAGTCCTCGCGGACCAGTGGAGCCAATGTACATACCCGGTCTTTTGCGCACCGGTTCCAGACCTTCCAGAACTTGAATCTGATCGGCGCTGTAACTGCTAGTCATGCAAGGTATTCTCCACGAAAATTAAAGTTTGAGCCGCGATCCGACTCAAAAAATAGAAAAACACTCCTAAATTGTAGCATAAAAGCCTTAAAGACGGCTGTAGAGGGATTTTAGAGGAAATTTTTCAGGGGGATGTACCCAAATAATTTTTATCGATCTTGCTTAATCACAATTTGCGGGGCGACAGCAACGGGAAAATCAAGACTGGCGATCGCGCTTGCCAAAAAACTCAACGCTGTCATTCTCAGCGCCGACTCGCGCCAAGTATACCGCGAATTCAACATTGGCACAGCCAAGCCATCAGTTACCGAACAAAACTTAGTACCGCATTATTTAATTGATATCTGCACGCCTACCGAAACTCTTACTGTTGCAGATTACCAAGCGCAAGCACAGACTTTAATTGCTCAGTTTCAGCAGCAAGGGCAAATTCCGCTATTAGTCGGCGGTACTGGGTTATATATTCGCGCAGTGGTACGAGGGTTGAAGATCCCAAGAGTTGCGCCGCATCCTGAATTGCGATCGCAGTTAGAATCACTCGGTCAAACGCAACTTTACAGCATTTTGCAACAAGTTGATGCGGTTGCAGCGCAGAAAATTCACCCGCATGATGCAGTACGAACACTACGCGCGTTAGAAGTCTTTTATGTCACAGGGCGTCCAATCTCAGAACAACAAGGAGAGAGCCCACCAAATTATCCGATTTTACAGATTGGCTTAGATTGTCGTGGAGAGAGTTTACGCGATCGCATTATGCAACGCACTGAACAAATGATTGCAGACGGTTTAGTTGCTGAAGTGGAATATCTTTGTCAAAAATACAGTGCTGACTTACCGTTGTTAAATACTTTGGGATATCACGAGGTCAAGCAGTATCTATTTAATGAGATTACCCTCGATGAAGCAAAAGAATTAACCGTTGTGCACACCCGACAATTCGCTAAACGACAGCGTACTTGGTTTCGCGCCTATCCGCAAATTGAATGGTTTGATGCTGATGCGCCTGATTTGTTTGAACGAGTTTACCAGCGAGTGCAAGCATTTTTAAACCTGTATGAATACAAGTAATATCATAATGCGTGCAGGGTACCACACTTGGCTTATATAGCCCCAACTTCAGTCAGAAGGCTCAATTCCCATTCTTCGCAATTGTTCAGCAAGAATCTGGGCGCGTTGTTCAGCTTGTGCAGCGCGTTGTTCAGCTTGTGCAGCGCGTTCATCTCCAGTCAGTAAAATACTTCCATCTTGGTAGCACCAGCGCAACCAGGTATCTTGCCTACCTTCAAATTCTCCTTGCCATATTGTGACACCCAGTCCAACTTGTTCGAGCCAAGTTTCATTAATTTCGGAATATCGCATTCCTCGGAGTTCATGCACGCGCAGCACTTGTCCAAACTGCTCAGTCGGATCGTACACAATATAGTAGCTAACGCGCATATGCTCGTAGGTTCTGAGTTTTTTTCCTAGTTCATCGCCCTCTTTGTTAGAAACAATCTCAATCACAACTTCCGGTGGTTTTCCAAAACGCCACACCATGTAACAACGATTTTGCTTGTCCCACCAGTTTTGTGGTACTTGTACGTCAAAACTAAGAAAGACATCGGGGACAATCGCGGGTTGCAAGTCTGTATAGTAAACACCGACATTTGCGGCTGCAATTAAAGTGCGCTTTTGCATAGCACTATAAATCGAACTAACTAGAAGCCGTTGTTGTTTTTCAGAAGCAAAATCATCCACTGGTGTATCGTCTTCAGTCACTAGCTGATTAGCATCTGGTACGTAGTAGTCATCGTCACAGATAAAAGTTTGCTCAACCATGATTACCACTTGAAAAACGTTATCTTTAGCTTAGTTGATAGATATGATTTGCTCGTATAGGGGTACAGGTGATAACAAATCTTGCCAGAATATTATTTAAAGCCCTTCGTTAAACACAAGCTACCTATGCTTCTTAGAAATCAGCAGCACAGCAAATGGAAACCAATTATCAAGCAATTTGAGGCTGTTCTTGGTAAAAATGGCGTAGTGCAGCGCAAGGAAGAATTAATTACCTATGAGTGTGATGGTTTAACTAGCTATCGTCAGCGCCCTGCGGTGGTTGTGTTACCGCGCACAACAGAACAAGTTGCAGAGGTAGTGAAAATATGCGATCGCAATTCGATTCCCTTCATTGCACGCGGTTCTGGTACAGGTTTATCAGGTGGTGCATTACCAATCGAAGATTGCGTGTTGATTGTGACCGCCATGATGCGGCAAATTCTCAAGGTAGACTTGGAAAATCAGCAAGTTATCGTCCAACCCGGAGTGATTAACAACTGGGTAACGCAAACTGTCAGTGGTGCTGGTTTTTATTATGCTCCCGATCCTTCGAGTCAAATTATCTGCTCGATTGGTGGCAATGTTGCAGAAAATTCAGGTGGCGTTCACTGTCTTAAATATGGCGTCACCACAAATCACGTTTTAGGATTGAAACTCGTGCTTCCTGATGGCACAATTACTGAAGTCGGCGGACAAGTCCCCGAAATGCCTGGCTACGATCTTACAGGTGTTTTTGTTGGTTCCGAAGGTACGCTGGGAATTGCCACCGAAATTACCCTAAAGATCCTCAAAACCGCCGAATCTATTTGCGTTCTCTTAGCAGATTTTACCAGTGTGGAAGCTGCAGGTGCTGCTGTTTCAGACATTATCGGTGCAGGAATTATTCCAGCTGGTATGGAAATGATGGATAACCTTAGCATTAATGCTGTTGAAGATGTCGTTGCTACAGGTTGTTACCCGCGAGATGCAGCTGCCATTTTACTCGTTGAAATTGATGGTTTAGCCGTAGAAGTTGCAGCAAATAAACAACGAATTGCTGATATTTGCAAACAAAATGGCGCGCGCAATATCACGACAGCAAGCGATCCAGAAACACGCTTAAAATTATGGAAAGGTCGCAAAGCTGCTTTTGCTGCTGCAGGTCATCTTAGCCCCGATTATTATGTTCAAGATGGAGTTATTCCTCGAACACAACTACCTTTTGTATTGCAAGAAATTGAAAGTTTAAGTAAACAATATGGTTATCGTATCGCTAATGTATTTCATGCTGGTGATGGAAACTTACATCCGTTAATTTTGTATAATAACTCTGTCCCTGGTGCATTAGAAAAAGTTGAAGAATTAGGTGGGGAAATTCTTAAGCTTTGCGTTAAGGTTGGTGGAAGCATTTCAGGCGAACACGGTATCGGCGCTGATAAGCGATGCTATATGCCCGATATGTTTACAGAAACTGATTTAGAAACGATGCAGTATATCCGTCAAGCCTTTAATCCACGGGAATTAGCAAATCCTGGGAAAATATTTCCTACCCCACGCACTTGCGGAGAAGCTGCAAGGGCTGAAGCAGCCAAGAAGTTTGCATCAGTAGAGCGATTTTAATATTCAAGGCGAGCAAAGTATTAATCTTGTCTTGGTATAACAACAGTAACTGTAGTTCCAACTCCGACCTGACTTTCTACATAAATGCTACCTTTATGTAACTCTACACACTGTTTTACAATAGACATTCCTAACCCTGTTCCAGGAATTGTACTTGTGTTACTAGCACGATAGAAAGAATCGAATAAGTATTTTTGTTCTTCTTCAGGAATGCCAATGCCTCGATCTTGAATTGTGAAAATAATTTCTTGTGGATTGTACGTCAAGTAAAAAGTAATATCTCCACCCTGAGGTGAATACTTGATAGCATTAGATAGCAAATTTATAAGAATATGACGGATTAATTGTTCGTCTAAGTAAGTTTGACTTACTTGACCTATGCAAGTAAAGTTAATTGTATGTTTGCTAGTAGTACTAAGTTGTAATTGCTCTATAATTTCTTGACAAGTTTTTTCCAAATCTAAATAAGTTGGAGAAAAATGTAACTTTCCAGATTCGATCCTGCTCGCTGTTAAAAGATCGTCGAGTAAGTTTGTTATGTGGTTACCTGCAACCTGAATGCGTTCAAAATAAAGCTGCTTTTTTTCTTTTGGTATTTGATCGCCAAACTTTTCGAGTAATTTAATTGACATCATAATAACGGTAAGTGGCGTGCGAAACTCGTGCGACACTGTAGTCACAAACCGCGATTTAAGTTCAACAAGTTCTCTTTCTTTTGCTAAAGCATAGTAGATCTCAGCTTCTGCTTGCTTGCGTTCAGTTATATTACGAAAAATTCCTCTTGTTGAAACTGGTTGACCTTGGTCAAATTTACAATTAATGCTTCCAGCAACTGTAATTTCTTTACCACTTTTAGAAATAAACTTAGCTTCAACTTCATTAATATTTTCTCCTGACATTATTCTTTGAAAGATTTCTAAGCAATGTTCTAGGCAATCAGGATGAATAATATTGAATATTGTCAGATTTTCTAGCTCGCTATCGTTATATTCTAAAGTATTTTTCCAAGCTTGGTTTACATAAACAAATTTTCCGTCTGGTGTAACACACTGAATTAAATCGTTTGCATTTTCAAATAAGTCTCTATACCTTTCTTCACTCTCGCGCAAGGCTATTTCTGTTTGCTGTTGCTCGAGAATTTTATTAGCTAGCTTTTGATTAGTTTGTAATAGTTGTTGAGCCTGTTCTTGAAGTTGTTGCTCTAAAGTTTGATTAACTTGCTGAATTCTAGCTGCCTGCCAAGCGCTTACTAAATTCTTCTTAAGTTGATTTAATATATTAGTACAAAAAAATACTAAGTTGCGTGACAGCTTAACAAAACTATTATACAAGACTATAAAAAATCCTAGCAAAATTGTTGTAGTTAAGCATAGTAAAATAACATTATTCATATTAAAATAATTGAAGCTCTTTTCTTATGGATAAACACAGATATATATTGTTTGCTAGAAAACTTTGCAACTTTTTTAGCTTTTGATTTTTAGGCTCACTCTACTTGCTGTTACTTGGTGTTTGTGTATCATAGTTTTTTTTACTTTCTTGCATGTACCAATAGATTTTTTAAGTAAATGTAATATTTTTCAGTATTGATTGAGAATCATAATAGTAAGCTCGTAACGTGTCTTAGTTAAATATAATACAAATAGATTTTACAATTACCAGTATTAATACTGAAACTGGTAGTTGGGCTTTCAAGTTTATTCGTATATACAACATATCAAAGCTTTTTATTCAAGCAAAAGCTACTTAAAGTAAGTACTGCAATCGATAAAATGCTATATGTAAAGTATAAAGTTGAATATAAATAACAATGTGAAAATAAGCAGAGGATAAGAAATCCACGTTAAAAGTAATACCAATTAGATTTAGTTGACATTATGAGTGCGATCGCCCAAAAATTAAAAACCATTGTTGGAAATTCTAAAGTCATAGCATGGGATGCTATTGAAGCTGTGCGTCGCGAACAGATCCAACAAGCGATCGCCACAGAAAATTATCCGTGTCTTGTTTATCCCCAAACGCAAGCAGAACTCGCAGAAGTTGTTAGTTGTGCTTACCAAAATCAATGGAAAATATTACCCTGTGGAAACACAACTAAACTACATTGGGGTGGCTTAGCCCAAGACGTACAAATTGTCATCAGTACCGAACGCATTCATCAATTAATTGAACACGCCGTAGGAGATTTAACCGTAACAGCAGAAGCAGGAATTTGCTTTGCCGACTTGCAAGCAACTTTAGCAGCTGCAAGACAATTTCTCGCCCTCGATCCTACCACCCCTGAATTCGCTACATTAGGAGGAATTGTCGCCACTGCGGATACTGGTTCGCTGCGCCAACGTTATGGAGGAGTGCGCGATCAACTTCTAGGAATTAGTTTTGTCCGTGCGGATGGGAAAATTGCTAAAGCTGGAGGTAGAGTTGTTAAAAATGTTGCTGGTTACGACTTGATGAAGTTATTTACTGGCTCGTATGGCACGCTAGGAATCATTACATCCGTTACCTTCCGCGTCTATCCTATTCCAGAAACTTCAAGTACAGTAGTACTAACTGGAAGTGCAGATGCAATTGCCTCTTCTGTTACAAATCTACGCGCATCAGCTTTAACTCCAGTAGCGTCGGATTTACTCTCACCGCAATTAGTCACAAGTTTAGATCTTGGTAAAGGCTTGGGCTTAGTTGTGCAGTTTCAAAGCCTCAGTGCAAGCGTTCAACAACAAGCTAAATCACTTTTAGAACTAGGACAACAGTTAAATTTACAAGGCGCAGTCTATACAACCGATAATGAGACTAAGTTATGGCAGACATTACAACAACAAATGCGATCGCCTGCTCAACCTACTGAAATTACTTGCAAAATAGGGGTATTACCAACAAAGGCTGTTGCAACGCTTACGCACTTTGAGCCACACATGGGTTTAATTCACACAGGTAGTGGTTTAGGGTTATTGCGGTTAGATACGAATGCGGACAAGCAAAGTATTCTAAAAATGCGAGATTTTTGTCAGTCTCAAGGAGGTTTTCTCGCAGTTTTAGCAGCACCAAAAACAATAAAAGAAACAATTGATGTTTGGGGTTATCAAGGTAGTGCTTTAGAGATAATGCAGCGAATTAAACAACAGTTTGATCCAAATAAGATTTTAAGTCCATCTCGTTTTGTCGGAGGAATTTAATCAACGCTTCTCTTTCCTCTGTAAGCTCTGTGTCTAAAGTGGTTCGTTAAAATGAATGCCATTATTTTAGATTTACAACCTTTTCTTTCTTTAACTGACGATCAATATTATGAATTATGTCGAAAACATCCTGATTTAAAATTAGAAAGAAATCGAGCAGGTCAACTGATTATTCTGCCACCTACAGGAGGAGAAACAGGAAGAAAAAACTCAGATATTAATTACCAACTAGTTGCTTGGAATAAAAAAAAGAAACTAGGCGTTGTCTTTGACTCTTCAACCGAGTTTAAGTTACCCTTAGGCAGCGATCGCTCTCCAAATGCTGCATGGGTCAAACTAGAACGCTGGCGATCGCTTAGTGACGAAGCCAAAAAAAAGTTTCCGCCACTCTGTCCAGATTTTATCATTGAGCTAAAATCAGAATCAGATAGCCTTAAAGATTTACGCGCTAAGATGCAAGAATACCTTAAAAAAGGTATGGCTTTAGGCTGGTTAGTTAATTGATCCACAAAACCAACAAGTAGAAATATATAAACAACATCAAGACGTAGAAATAATAACGTCTCCACAAACGCTTTCAGGTGGAGAAACTTTACCAGAATTTATTTTAGATTTCGCAGAAATTTGGAATTAGTTTTTGAGGAAACAAGAATATAATGCAAACTTCAGATCCTTCAAAAGATGCAATACCTGCTAGTTTAAGTCATTTAACTAGCTTTGACGCCCAACATCCACCCGATCCGAAGTTAATTGATACATGCGTTCATTGCGGATTTTGCCTATCAACGTGTCCAAGTTACCGTGTCATTGGTAAAGAAATGGATTCTCCACGCGGACGCATCTATCTAATGGATGCTGTCAACGAAGGTGAAATTCCACTTAGTAAAGCTACTGTACAGCATTTTGACTCGTGTTTAGGATGTCTCGCGTGCGTGACAACGTGTCCTTCAGGCGTGCAATACGACAAATTAATTTCTGCGACACGTCCCCAAGTCGAACGCAACTATCCGCGCTCTTTAGGCGATCGCTTATATCGTCAACTCATTTTTTCCTTATTTCCCTATCCCAACCGCCTGCGGGTGTTACTTGCACCTCTACTTCTCTATCAAAAGTTGGGCGTGCAAAAACTTGTACGTTCCACTAAGTTACTTCAACGCGTTTCACCTCGCCTCGCCGCGATGGAATCCATCTTACCAAAAATTACTATTAGCTCCTTTCAAGACAAATTACCAACAATTATTCCTGCCCAAGGCGAAAAACGCTATCGCGTAGGTGTCATTTTGGGTTGCGTACAGCGACTATTTTTCTCTCCAGTTAACGAAGCTACTGTAAGAGTCTTAACTGCAAATGGCTGCGAAGTTGTGATTCCCAAAACGCAAGGCTGTTGTGCTGCTTTACCGCATCACCAAGGACAAGAAGAACAAGCTAAAGCCCTAGCACGTCAAATGATCGATAGCTTTGCTGATACTGGTGTAGATGCAGTCATTATCAACGCAGCTGGCTGCGGTCATACCTTGAAAGAGTACGGACATTTACTGCAAGACGATCCAGAATACCGCGATCGCGCCAAAGCCTTTGCCGCAAGTGTCAAAGATGCCCAAGAGTTTTTGGCTACTATTGGTTTAACAGTAAAGCTTTCGCCCTTGTGCGAAAAACCGCTAACCTTGGTTTATCAGGATGCGTGTCACTTACTACACGGGCAAAAAATTAGCATCCAGCCACGCCAGTTACTGCGACAAATTCCTGGAGTACAACTAAGAGAACCCCTTGATGCAGCATTGTGCTGTGGTAGCGCGGGCGTCTACAATATGCTGCAACCCGACGTTGCTGAGGAGTTAGGTAAGCAGAAAGTCCATAATCTCTTAAATACAGGTGCACAGTTGATTGCTTCGGCAAATCCTGGCTGTACGCTGCAAATTACCAAACACATGCAACAACAGAATAAAAAGATAGCAGTGATGCACCCAATGGAGTTATTAGATTACTCAATTCGTGGAATTCAATTAGAGCAGTTGTAGTTTTTACATATAGCAAGAGACAGGGATTAGAGGTCAGAAGTCAGGGTTAGAATCTAGAAAAGCCAATGATTTTAAGCTTCTCTCATGTCCTAAGCATTCCTCCAATTGCTATAGAATCTATGAGAAATGGATCGACTTTCAGAAGAAACAACATCCATTTCTCGTTTAAATAACAACTGTACAAATACTCATGGTTGGTTTCTTTGATACCTATGGGTTTTTAATTGTCTCAATGATGATTGGGGCAATGCTAGGGTTATCATTATATTTACCCTTGATGGCAGGACAACTATCTTTAGCAAGTCCTGGCTTTTATGCTTTAGGTGGTTATATTGCCGCAATTTTATCAACGCAAGTCTTTTCTAGTTCCGCAAGCTTATTTCCCGTTCCCTTGTTACTTTTAGAAATGCTCATTGCTGGGGTAGTTTGTGGGATATTGAGCGTTATTGTTGGAATTCCTGCGCTGCGGCTACGCGGAATTTATTTAGCGATCGCGACGATTGCTTTTGTGGAAATATTACGGGTTATTTCTTTAAATCTGGAAATTACTGGCGGTGCAGTCGGTATTTTTGGTATTCCGCAACCGTTTCGAACCGCGATTGAGTACCTGTGGATTACCCTCCCTTTACTCGTAGTGAGTATGTTTTTTCTCTATCGTTTAGAAAAGATTCGCATTGGCAGGGCTTTCGCTGCGATTCGTGAAGATGAACTCGCCGCTGATGCAATGGCAATAAACCCGACTTACTACAAAGTGCTAGCGTTTACTCTGGGCGCAATTCTAGCAGGAATGGTAGGTGCAGTTAGCGCGCATTTTCTCAATACTTGGAATGCACGTCAGGGAACATTTGATGCAAGTATTATCTACTTAACGTTCGTTTTGATTGGTGGTTCGAGAAGCTTTATTGGACCTGTGTTGGGCGGTATGGTATTCACAGCACTTCCCGAAGTCTTAAGAGCGATCGCCGATACCCCTGGATTACCACTTGCACTGGCACAATTTCTCCGAGACAGTCGTTTAATTATATTCGGCTTGTTGATTGTCCTAGGGACAATATTTTTTCCTCAAGGCTTAGTCACGCCAGAATTATTTAAGAGGCGAAAAGCGAAGGGTGGACAAAGCCCTTCTCGGAGAGTGGGGCGAGGAATAAAGTAATGAATGAGATAATTACTATTTTAGAAGCACAGCAGCTAACGCGGCGTTTTGGTGGTTTAGTTGCCGTCAACAACGTTTCTTTTGCTGTTAATAAAAATGAAATTTTTGGTTTAATTGGTCCTAATGGAGCTGGCAAAACAACACTGTTTAATTTAATGACAGGTTTGCTACAACCTTCAAGTGGAAAGTTACTGTATTCAGGTAAAGAAATTATTAAACTCCGCCCGCACCAAATCGCCTCGCAAGGAATCGCTAGAACATTTCAAAATATTCGTTTATTTGGCGAACTTACCGCAATAGAAAATATTATCGTTGCTCGACATATTCATATCAATAGTAATATATTGACTGGAGTTTTGGGACTACCACCTGCACCAAAAGAAGAGCAGAAAAACAAACAAAAAGCCTTGGAGTTACTCGCCTTAGTTGGTTTAAGCGATCGTGCCACAGAAAAAGCCCGTAATTTACCTTACGGCGATCAGCGCAGATTAGAAATTGCTCGTGCCCTAGCCATAGAACCGCAAATTTTACTTCTTGACGAACCTGCAGCGGGAATGAACCCCTACGAAAAACAAGCCTTAAGCAAATTTATTCGGCAAATTGCTACAGATTTTAATTTAACTATTATCTTAATCGAGCATCACGTCCCACTGGTGATGGGATTATGCGATCGCATCGCTGTCTTAGATTTTGGTCAGTTAATTGCGCTAGGTCAACCAGAAAAAGTTAGAACTGATCCTGCTGTCATCGAAGCTTACCTAGGAGCAGGATAATGAGCTTGAGTTATTCCAAAGAAATAATATATCCTACTGATTACTTGCTAGAAATCAAAAACTTGTCAGTTAGCTACGGCAGTATTCAAGCACTAAAAAACATCGATATTGTTGTTAAGTCAGGTGAAGTTGTTACCCTAATTGGAGCAAACGGTGCAGGAAAAACTACTACACTACGTGCAATCTCTCGACTAATCAAATGTCACAGCGGACAAATCTATTACGAAAAATGCGACATTACTCGTTATCCTGCATACAAAGTTGTGCAAAGCGGAATTGCGCACTGTCCCGAAGGAAGACGAATACTCGCCCGACAAACAGTGCTTGATAATTTGAAACTAGGTGCATATATCCGCCCTAACTTTGCAACCGTCAAAGCCGATATCGACCGTCAATTCGAGATCTTCCCGCGCCTAGCTGAACGCCGCAATCAACTAGCAGGAACCCTCAGCGGTGGCGAACAACAAATGCTGGCGATCGCGCGCGCCCTCATGAGTAAACCCAAACTACTCCTCTTAGACGAGCCTAGCCTTGGACTTGCTCCTGCGGTTGTCCGCGAAATCTTCTCGATCGTCCAAAACCTTCGTACTACCGGCGTTACGATTCTCCTTGTCGAACAAAACGCCAACCTCGCCCTGCAAGTTGCCGATCGCGGCTACGTCTTAGAAGCGGGCTGCATCACCCTCACCGACAAAGCCGCCAACCTCCTCAACAACGAACAAGTCAAAAAAGCTTACCTAGGGTAAGATCGCAACACCTCCCTAATTCTTCATTTTACGTCGACCCCGCGGAAAATCTGCGCCAATGTGGTTCGTTATCTCAAACGCATGACCCAACTCATTCCCTTTTTACTAACCCTCCTGACTATTTCTGCCAACTTATCTGTCACCTCTACAACACCCACTACACCCAATACACTTATGCTCAATCTTCAATCTTACCAATGGAAAAATCGCCTACTGCTTGTATTTGCCCCCTCAGAAAATACCCCTGAATATCAACAGCAGATGCAACTGTTTTCAAATCAAACCGCAGAATTTGTAGACCGAGACTTGCTTTTGATCGAACTTTTCTCCAACGGTACAAGCCGCATCAACGGCAAGCCAATCAACCCAGAAGACGTCACTTCAATCAAACAACAATTCAATATCGGCGACGAATTCAGCGTAATTCTCGTCGGCAAAGACGGTACAGCCAAGCGCCGCGAAATGACTCCTGTCGAGCCCACAGCCATCTTTCAGCAGATCGATGCTATGCCTATGCGCCAACGAGAAATGCGATCGCAATGAATTACTCGCCGCTAACTTGTACCATGACACTTCTTCTCCGCGGACCATCCAAATCAAAAAATAACACTGATTGCCACGTTCCGAGTGCAAGTTTTCCATCCACAACAGGAATGACTTCGCTACTACTGAGCATCATTGCCATCAAATGCGAGTGTGCATTCATCGGTTCGTCCGGCGGTACAACCCGCAAATGCAAGTCATTATGTAGATATTTTCCAGAAGGAGGCACTAACTTTTCTAGATGCACCTTGACATCGTGCAGCAATCTCTCCTCATTCTCATTAATTGCTAAAGCTGTGGTTGTGTGTCGCGAAAAAACTAAAACTTGACCATTTTCAATCGCGGTAGCAGCGAGGATCTTTTCAATCTGAGGCGTAATGTTGTATATACTAATGCCCTCAGACGTTTCGACTTCAATTAGCTCGTTCTTAATCAGCATAATTTCACACCACCTAACTTTGTGGTGTCATAATTCAATAACTCACATCAAGTTATTATCGAACGGAGAGGGTGGGATTTGAACCCACGATGACGTTGCCGCCATAACGCATTTCGAGTGCGTCGCATTCAACCACTCTGCCACCTCTCCAATAGGCAGACTTGTGCCTTATTATAAATAACAATATCACGAACCAAGGTCTTTTTACAGCAACGCAGCACTATTTTCCACTTCATCCACTGTCGTTTTAAATCCTTCAGTGGGTGTCCACTGCATTGCGCCATCGTTAAGCGTTCGCGAAAGTGGGATTTTGCTTTGGTTGAGTAGCGATATAATGGGCGAATCTACATCAGCAGCAGAAGCGATCGCAACTTTTGGTTTCACCACTTCAACCACTTCTTCTAAAACTTCTCCAGACCACCACAGAACCTGCGCGCGTGGCAGTTGTTTTGTAGACGCGAGCTGCTTTTGCTTCTCAGGGGCAACATTATTAAGTAATAACCATGTTTGTTCTTTTATCTCTAGTTGCAACAAGTCATCATCAATTTGTACCTTTGTATCACCTGCAACTAATGTTTGTTTTTCAGTTGAAGTGTAAAAATTCTTAACTGACAAGCGCTGATTAAGTTCTTCCCAACAACGGCGACTTGTCTGGCTATTAGTCGCGATCGCCCAATCTATATGATTGACACCCTGCTGTTGTAAAAATGGCAATATACTAAATTGCACAGTGTTGGAATTGCAACTATTCACAAGTAAAACTTGACCTCGGTCTTGCAGTACTAACACAGGTTCGCTTGTTGCTAGCACTGTTACTCGAAATACTGTATATTTTGCGTGCCACATCGGGATCAAAACGATACCAATTGCCATGATGCCAACTAACCAAGAGCGCTTTTGCCACCAAGGTTGTAACCAAGCTAAGACAATTAAGCTATAAACGATGAGCAACTGCAAAACAGAAATTTTACCTACCGCAATTGAGTTCCCAGGTAATTGCGTAAAAAATTCTACTAGCTTAATCAAAAAATGAGTCGGGTAATATAACAACCAAGCTAAAGCACTACCTGCTAGTGGATAAATGAGCGATGCGATCGCGCTAACGATCCCACCAACACTAACGATCGCTATCAGTGGTGTACTTAAAATGTTAACAATCAAGCTGTAAAGCGGAACTACACCAAAAACTTGCAGTTGTAAGGGTAAAGTCCACAAAGTCGCCGCAGCAGGAACTGCTATGAGAGTTGCGATCGTAACAGGTAGCCTATCTAGATGTTTGACTATTGGCGGTACTGTAACTATTAATCCTAAAGTAGCTAAAAAACTCAACTGAAATCCTAAATCCCAAATCCACAACGGATTGAAGAGCAATAATAATGTTGCAGCAGCCAGCAATGAACCTAAAGGTTTGACTTTCCGCTTCGTCCCAATCGCTACAAGTACCGCAAATCCCATAACAACAGCGCGGATTACCGATGGCTGTAAGCCCGTTAACCCTAAAAAGAGTATTAACGCACCTCCTGCAAAACCCACTTGCACCATTACTGAAAACCGCCTTAACAGTGCCAGGATCGCACCTAAAATCAACGAAGTTTGAAATCCTGATGCAGCTAAAGCATGGGCTAACCCCACTTGTACGAAGCGATCGCGGATATCATAAGGTAAATCAACCGCTCTTCCACCCATGACCATTGAACTGACGAGTGGTCCAGAAGGACTACCCAGCCATCGTACTTGCGATCGCACAATCTTTTGGCGAATTTTCCACCATCCCCATCGAGGAGTTTCTTGTTCTTGGGCTTCTACTTGTCGCCCACTCAAACCTGCAAACGTACCTTCTCTTGCTAAATACGCCCGAAAATCAAAACCTCCTGGATTTACTGCCGTTGCAGGTTGATATAGAACACCAGTAACTGCAATTTTTTGTCCAGGATACAGCCCGGTTGCTTGTAGCAGCGGGACAGTGACGTAAACCTTTCCCGTAACTCTATTTCCGTCTAACCAACTCGCGGTTAACCAAAATTGTCCTCGCTGACTTCGAGTCAAACGCGGCATACTTGTAATTTTCCCCTGAACAGTGACTACTTGCTGTTCATTTGCAAAGAATTGACTAATATCATTTGCTGCTGGCTGTGGCGTTCGTGCTTGAAAGTAAAAACTTGCTAACAAGCCAACAAGTCCTGCAATTAACCAAACCTGTGATTTAGGACTACCACGCCAGAGACGTTTAGCGAAAACCGAAGCAACTATCCCGAGTGCTAATATTGCATATCCTCCTCCCACAAAAGCTGTAGATAGCAAGCCTGCAATAAAAGCTAAGCACAGAATAGCTGCATTCATTTGCGTTATTAAATTGCTAACCCTAATTTCAATCCGAAAAGAGCATGAAGTACCATTAGACCGAGGGCGGTACTTCCTAAATATGCATGGATTGTGCGTAGCGTACCTTTATCGCGTCCAAAGCCAAACAGCGCGATCGCCGCATTGACTAGCAACAACAGCAGCAAACTCGAACCTGTCCAAAAATGCGGGCTTTCCATAATCGGCTGACGTTGCATGACTAAAGACAGTACACCACCCGTATAACCAAGCGCCATAAATAAAAACATCCACGGTGCTAATGTGCGGTGGTCTGCTAAACTTTTGCTTGCCACAACTCGATTTGTCGCGACTCGTCCCCGCCATCCAGCATAGCCGACAAAACTACCCATAACAAATATGACAATTGCCATCATTGCTGGATGTCCCCAATGCACAATCGGTTCTGGTATGCCTAAACCACGAAACCAGCTGGCGATCGCTTCTAGCACTTCCATCAAGTTAAACATGAGCTGCAACGCCTCCTTTTCCTTTCAATAGAGGGAAACCGAGGGTTTCTCTTTGCTGTACATAAAGCTGCGCAACTTTTCTTGCTAAGCTACGGATTCTAGCAATATATCGAGTTCGTTCCGTGACAGCGATCACTCCTCGCGCATCTAATAAGTTGAATGTATGCGAACACTTCAATACATAATCCAAACTCGGTAAAACTAACCCTCTTTCAGTAAGTTGCTGCGCTTCTTGTTCGTACAAACTAAATAAAGTAAACAATAATTCTGGATTTGATGCTTCAAAGTTGTACGTACATTGTTCTATTTCCCCTTGCAAGTGAACATCTCCGTAAGTAATGTCATCCGTCCACTGAATCTTTGTAATCGCCTCTACTTCCTGAAGATACATTGCTAGTCTTTCTAGTCCGTAAGTTATTTCAATCGAAACTGGACGGCAATCAAGTCCTCCACACTGTTGAAAGTAAGTGAACTGTGTAATTTCCATTCCGTCTAGCCAAACTTCCCAACCAGTACCCCAAGCGCCAACAGTCGCATCTTCCCAGTTATCCTCAACAAACCGCACATCGTGATCTTCTGGGTAAATTCCCAATGCCCTGAGAGAATCAAGGTAAGTTTCTTGAATGTAGTCTGGTGAAGGCTTAATCAAAACTTGGTACTGATAGTAATACTGAAAGCGGTTCGGATTTTCGCCGTAACGCCCATCAGTAGGGCGGCGACACGGCTCAACATATGCAACTGCCCAAGGTTCAGGACCTAGAGCCCTAAGAAAAGTATGTGGATTTTTTGTTCCTGCGCCTTTTTCGATATCGTAAGGCTGGGCGATCAAGCAACCGCGATCGCTCCAAAACTGGTGCAACACAGCAATGATTGACTGAAAATTCACCTGTATTCAAACCTTTTTTGATAACTCCTTTTCAAAGTTTGCCTTATTGTTGCCCTCAAATGCCTTGTAAAACCAAGTCTTCAGGAATTTCAAAAAAAAATCTCCAACCGGTTGACAATATTGATTTAGGTTAGATATATTAGTAAAGCGCCGGTGAGGGAGGCAAGCGACAAGGCTTCCAGCGCGGCGACCGAACCAAGAAAAGAAGATAGTTTGAAAGCCAAAGAAAGC